>POCB01000095.1 GCA_002899805.1 Fervidicoccus sp. | reverse complement strand
TGCGTCATTTAACTCATACAGATCCTTTTCAGAAACCACCAACCACTTAAGTCTCTTAACCATTGAAGCTTCTCCACACTAGTTATTGATTAGTAGGAAAATATCTGTGTGTTGGAGACAAACACACAGCTGTGAGCCAGCTATGAAACATTCATAACGTTCATGTGGAGATATCTCTCAAATGCTTCCTCAACTAATTCAGGTGGGAATCTCTCCTTGAAGCCTATTATGTACTCTAGGAGTCTTTTTTCATAATCCTTGCCATATTTAATAAGTACATCCGTCATAGAGGACTCATGGTATCTCCTTTTATCACTATCACCAACCACATAGCTCACAGCATTGTAGAAGGAGTGCACCGTGCAGAGCCAGGGTCTGTGGCACTCAATTAGAAAGATATCTAAATTACCGGAGCTCTCCTCCCAAGAACCCTTTACTCCGAGCCAGCCAGCCAGAAGAAGAACACCTCTATTAGGTTCGCTGGGTGGAGAGGCTGATGAGAAGACATAGTACTTGCACCACATCTGATCACACTCATCCAGGTAGAGAACCATGTTCCTGTCAAGCTCCTCAGCGGAGTCAATTATGTAGGAGAAGAGCCTGTGGAACAGGGGGTCATAGGACGCCGAAACAGAACCGAAGTACTTGTATCTCACAGGCGACTTATAGGCGAAGATAGATCCATCGCTACGCCTAATTAAAGCAATATCCATCAAGGGAAAATAAACAAAGTTCCTCCCATAAATAAGCATTCCCTTATTAAATCTATCAACAAGATCCCTGTGCCTCTTGTATAGATAGTCAATGAATTCATCACCTAGAAACTCGTAGCAGAAAGCGAGAAAAGGAACCAGGTTATGAAGCAAGAACTCCTTTACACCAACCCCAAGGAAAAGACTCTCAAGAACATCGAATCTCCCGTCCACAGCAATCCTTAGAAAAAGACGCATCATCTCAGGATGCTCATAAATCCTCTCATAAGGATCCGGTCCAGCAAGCCAAGAATATTTGTACAAACCATAGAGAATATCCCCGGAGAACCTGTCATATACGATGAACCCAGTCAAGTAATCATTTTCATCATCCGCATTCTTAACAGACACAAAAACAAATCTCTTACCATCATAATCAGCTGAAAAAGACCCATACCTCTCAACTAAATCAATCAGCACAGGATCATAATAAGAGCTCGTGGACCCCCTAGACACATACTCCATATACCTAGAAAAATATATATACAGCTTTAAAAGATCATGCCTGGGAATAATTCTCCAGCTCAGCACAGCAGACATGGAGACACCAAGAAATAGAATAATACCTGAAAAAATAAGAAATGATTGCTTTAGTGCTTCACAGCTGTGAAGAAGCTGACATCCGCATCATGAAAAATTACGAGGTATACATCACGTTGCCTTGGTACTGCTTATTAGCCTCCTCAACAAATTTAGGCGGGAACTTGTTCCTGTTCTCCATTATGTATTCTAGGATTTTTAGGTAGTGCCCTCCGTAGCCGTATTTTGACAGAAATTCATCCATCGAGATCTTTTCATAACTTCTGCTCCATCCCATCACGTTCTTCATGGCTTCACTAACGGGATACATGCTGCAGGACCCGTTGCAGTTAATGAAGTATACATCAATATTTTCAAGGAACTCACCGTACAACCCCTTTCTTTGGATACCTGATAATAGGAAGGCAGATCTCCCGCCCAAGCTTGGTGGAGAGGCTGATGAGAGAATCAGGTAGTAGCATTCATATCTATCACATCTACCTTTCTCAACAACCATGCTCCTATCAAGCTCTTTCGCAGAGTCAATTAGCCCTGAGAAGATTCGGTGGATCAGAGGATACTCAGAGCTAGAAACCTTTCTGTAGGACAGGATCTCCTCAGGAAAAGATAGGTAGCTCCTAGGTGCTTCATACACAAAAACGGATCCATCGCCACGCCTAATCAAGCCAACACCGATCAGAGGTATATACACAAAGTTTTCTCCATATATGATCCTCCTGTTATTAAGCCTCTCAATAACATCAATATAGTTCTCATACAAATAGTCCAGGAAGAAATCACCGAGGAACCTGTACGCAAAACCTAGGAATGGGAGAAAAACATTGAACGACTTAGGATCTTTGTGGTGGTAGAGGAAAAGGCTCTCAAGAACATCAAACCTCTCATCCATAGCAACCCTCAGGATAAGAGACAGTGGCTCAAGCTGAATGTAACTCTCCTCATCAGAACCAACCAAGATCGAGTATGTGAGCCTATACATGCCGTAGAGTATCTTCCTAGAAGACTTGTCATAGACAATGAAACCAGCCAAGCCCTGGCTCTTAGACTCACTATTCCTCGCAAACACAAAAACAAACCTCTTTCTACCGTAGTCGTAGTCGGCTGCATAAGTCTTGTACTTCTCAGCTAAGTCAATTAACTCATTCGCAACATCCTGCGACGTCTTTTGTTGACTGAAGTACCTGAAGAAAACATCGTGAAGCCTGCGAAACTCCTCCCCAGAAATCAAGTAATGACTCATTTTACTAAACATAGTATCACCAAAAACAATTATAGCCAAGGGGTATATAACGTCTACGCACCTGGTCGCTAGAGGAACTAAGATGAAACATTCATAACATTGCTGTGTAGGTAGTGTTTGTATGCTTCCTCAACAAATTTTTGCGGGAACCTGTCTCTGTAGGCTATCACGTACTCAAGGAACCTAGGGAAGTAATGATTGTATTCATACAGCGAAAAAAGATCCTCCATCAAGTATTCCCGATATTCCCCACGCTTGCTTGTGAGATAATTCGCTATCTCACCAAGGGAGTAGATGCTGCAGTAATTACCGCAGTCAATGAAGAGTATCCTCATATCTCTTAACTCCTCAGAACCACTACTATACTTATCGAGCCTACTCATCAACACAACAGCAGAGCTTCTCCACCAATGAGGAGGTGAGGCAGATGAGAAAAC
>POCB01000299.1 GCA_002899805.1 Fervidicoccus sp. | reverse complement strand
CGGCAACTCCAACACACTCTATCTTCGATCACAACTATGCTACAGCGGCTATGATTAACTGGGCTTTCTCGGGTGAAAATCGTGTTAAGGGCTTCTTGGTAGGTCTCGATGTTGCCAGTATACAGGAGTTCATCTCCTCGAGCCGCAAGGTTAGGGATATGTGGATCTCGAGCTACATAGTCTCAGCACTAACATGGTACACCATAGTTGAATTACTTGATAAGCTAGGGCCAGATATACTTATAATGCCTTCAATGAGGATGAACCCATTTTACCTACACTGGCTTGAGAGCAAGCTCGATGGTGGAACACGGGAAAGAATAGGTAGCTACATGAATCAGATTGAGAAGCTATTCTACCTATCTGATAAAGTGTTGGAAATGAGAAGAGAATTCAGCATGTCTCCATACCCATTAATACCTGGAAAAGCGACACTAGCTCTTCCACCAATAGAATATCTGAAAACCGTGATAGGAGTGAGTAGTGGAGAGGAACTGAAGAGATACTTCGAAGAGCGGCTTAGAAATGGTTGGAGCCTACTGTCGATGGTTGTGAGAAAGATAGCTGAAAAGAGGTCTGAGAAAGGGGATCTCATATGGAACTTCATCAATATGGCCCTCAAATATTACGATGAAACATTCAAAAGAGAGGGTGCAGACTATGATAGGATTCCACCCCTTAAGCTAAGAGTTGAGTATGTGGAAATAGATGAGAAAAGCGATAGTGACTACTTATGGTTAACATATGATAAAAAGTATCGCGAGCTTTCTAGTAAGATAGGCTTACTAAAGTATAGAAGGGAGGAAGCTGAGACAGAGTTGAGGCTCGATAAAATTACAGAGAAAGCATTTGACGAGGAGCCTATAGGTTTTCCTAAACCTTCCGATAGAGGCTTTGAGTACTGTACATGTTGCGGAAAAGTACCTGCACTACTAAATCTACCAGCTAGGGAAAACGAAGAAAACGTTGAAGAGGACGAATATGGGCTCTACATATACTGTACTGTGGTGAATAATAACAGTGGAGGAAACCCTAAGGAGTGCTATAGAAAACTAAAGAATAGAGATAGTGAGGAATTTGAGAATCTCGTAAATGGCTATAGAGAGTGGCTAAATAAAGCTGAGAATAGAAGGGCACTAAGAACCCTCAAGATATTATTTACCCCCGGTGAAAAGCTATGTCCTTGGTGCTTCTTAAAGAGAGTTTTGAGTTTAGAGCCTAGAATCCTAAAAGTCTTGTCAATTGGTGTGGAAAATAAGTGGGATGTCGACAAGATTGTTGAGAACATTCTACGAAGCACTCCAGAAGCATTTACATGGTTTCCGTCTCTCGCTCACATAGCATCAACTAGGCTATATGAGAAGATAGCTCAGCTCAATCCCAAGAATTTGGAAGAATTTATTAATGAAGCTGACCACCTCATGGAAAGGCTCATACTGTCTCCTCGGGGAATAAGTACATGGACCTGGCAATTTATGAAGGGAATCTACGAAGGAATTGAGGAGAAAATAAGCAGGTTTAATATCAGCGATGAAAATAAAGAACTCTTTAGGCTTTACGCTCAAAACATAATTCTAAACAATCCCGAGGACTTATGGTTTGATCCCAATAGAAGACGTGGATGGAGTCAATTACTTAGCAAGTTCGACCTATCTAAGAGGTGCTGGAGATACTATGCGCTTATTAAGGCTGATGGAGATTCGATAGGAGACCTACTTGAAGGTAAACTTACAGCTCTAATGCCCAGCATGGTCTCTCAATACGTGTACGAGAAGCTCCACCTAGATAAAAATATAAACGAGCAAGAAGTGAATCGTTTTAAGAAGTATTTGAGCAGGTACATCAAATGTTCATGTGAAGGAAAATTAAGAGACTCCATAGGTTTTTGCGTAAAACGCGTTTTAGAAGGGGGAAGATCAGAGAGCATTGAAAGAGAATGTGGTAAAGAAATAATCGAAGCAACAAAAGACAAAATTGCTGAGGAGGAAGCTCATAAACGTATTGAAAGGGTTAAGGATGTTCTGCGAGAGATTCTCAATAAGGAGTTAAGGATAATCGTATCACCGTCTTATCATGTATCGATCAGTGCCGCTCTCATGAGGACGGCTCTACTCGACATAGCAATAATCTCGGAGCTCGACGGCTTTGTTGTGTATGCTGGCGGTGATGATTTGCTTGCATTTGCTCCTGTAGATAAAGCCTTGGATATTGTCTACAATACTCGTAAAGCATTCGGTGGATACTCTCTAAATGTAAATCTAAGGAAGGCTTTGAGTAAAGAAGAGGAAGTCTTAGAGGTGAAATTAGGTGAAGGCTTTTTGCAGATACATGGTTCATATCTGTCGATGCTCCCCAGTATTGGTAGATCCTATGCTATCTATATAGCCCATTACCAATATCCTCTCTCAGCAGTGATTAACCATTCATCAATGCTTCTAGATAATGTCAAGGAGAAGGTTGAGCTTAGATATTTCGATGAGAAGTATGAGAGGAGATTCCTCGAATCTATGAAGGACATTGCCGTGATTGCATATAATCCCAGAGCTGCTAAAGAAGAGTACGTCCTCCTACCACTATCATTGCATAGACCTATTATTCCACTGGCTATAGATGAATGCGGAGTTGGGGGCCACGATGAATACATTGCTAGCTCGCTTAAGTCTGTTAAGGAGCTACTTAAGTTTGTCAGCGAGAAAATTGAGGAAGGTCAGTCAAAGCTTAAGCACAGCCTACTATATGATGCTGCTGAGAGGGGCTTCGAAGAAGCTCTAAGACATTTCATTGTTTTAACGAAGAAAGAACCCTCTAGCATCTCTAAGGTTTCGGAACTAGTCGAGAACATCGTGAAAAAGCTTATTGAGAGGAATATTGACGCCAAGTATCGTAGCGAAGCTGGGGATCTAAGTGAACGCGTGTATCACGATATACTTATGAGGGCTTTGCCTTCATTTGCAGTTTACTATACTTCTGTAAAAACTGGAGATGCGAGGGGAAGCGAT
>POCB01000028.1 GCA_002899805.1 Fervidicoccus sp. | reverse complement strand
GAGAGGCGGTGAGCTATACATAGTTGTTCCTCTCAGATCACTACTTAGATACGAGATCTATGGAGACGTGGTTAAGCTGGTTATACCTGTTAATGCTCCTGTCAAGTGATGGTCTATGAGCCTCATGGTATCTAGTATCCCTCAGGCTTTAGGTATTCTTCGTGAGGTAGGTTCATTCACCTTAGAGAAGGGAATGGATTTCGCCAAGCTGATGGCTGATCCCGAGAAGGGATACATGGTTAGTCTAGCATCATACTACCTGCTTCATTTTGTCTCTATAGATGTATCATATATTGAGAACACTATAGAGGGCTGGGCAAAAAGCATAGAAGAAGCAAAACCGTATCAGGCTCTCAGGGACTGGGTCTCTAGCGTAACGGGTCTAACTGAGGCGGATCTATTCAATATACAGAGGCTTTGGGAGACCACACCGCCTACACCACAGGCATGCGAGGGACTTAATATTGGTTGCTATATTGTTTCGGGTCTCCAATGGGTTGCTAAGGCAATAGTGTTTCCGTTCAGAACCTTGGGTATATGGATCTTGTGGGGAATTTATTATCTAGTGTTCTACGCCTGGAGCGGTATAGCTTTCACATCAACTTCTTTCCTAAGATACATCCTTAAACCGCTTGCTAGCCTCTTTCTGTCTATAGTTAAGCAGGCTCTGAAGATTCTTAGGTTCATTCTCTGTATCTACATAAGCTTCGCAACATACATAATACCTCTCAGAAGGCTTGCTAGATGGATTGGTAAAGACCCGAGGAGAGGTCTTATAGAGATGGTTGCCTCAGGGCTTCTAGCGTTTACATCAACACTCATGGTTGCTCCCGAGTGCTCTAACCCAGTCCTACCAGCATCCTCAATACCAGCAATGTTCATTGATGTGAGCAATGAGACATGTTTATCATTCACATCAAGTCTACAGCTAACCGTTAAAGAGACGTATCTAACAGTAAACGTAACGGAGATAAGCTTCGTGGGAGAAATTAAAATAACCGTAGTGTAATTATAATAATGGTGATTACAATGAGTTACTCAATAGCACTCACTCCTACGTCGGCTCTGAAACAGGCTATAGCGTCTGAGATATCAGCTCTACAAGACATCAACCTAGCCCCAGAGCTCTATAACGTGTGTGTATCTGATGGTGCTGGGACTGGTGAGTGCAGTGATCTTGCTCAAGTGGATATAAGCGTCTACGGTGATGGATCACTTACACTAGCAAAGGTCTACTCATCAACAAAGACATTCACTATTAGAGAAGTTAGTCTAGGATGCGTAAACCAATACCAGTCAATGGTGTGTTTCACAGGCGTATCACCTGAGAAGCAGGTAACCAGCGGTTCACTAATAAGTGTATCAGCTCAAGTAAGATCTAATTTATTTGATAAGGAGTTCAGCGGATTCGTGCTGGCTCACATAGACTACACACCAATAAACAAGCTCCTAGCCTATATCCTGGGTAAACAGAGAGGAGGCATAAAACTCAGAGCATCACTATTTACACTATATGATAGATATGGTAGCGAGATAGCTAGGGGAAACACCACCAACGACCCATCAGGATATGCAGTTAGTATAGTGTATTCACCTGATGCTGTGGTAACATTTAGATCAGCAAAAATCTATTCAAGCTCTAACCACCTACTACTTGACATCACCTACGAGAGAGACATAACGCTTTACCCAGTCCAGACATTCAGACACGACATCAGGCTCCTCTAGTGATCAATTATGAACTCCGACTACATACTGGAAGTATTGATAAACTATGGACTAGCTGGGATAGTCGTATACATATTCTACAAGTTAATAAGTAATGATCTGAGAGATGTGCGTGAAAGCATAGACAAATTAAGAAACACGATAGAGGAATTAATAAAAGCTATTTACAGAAGTAATACTAGGGGATAGAATGAAGGTGTATCTATCAAAGAAGATATATGTTGATTTAGCTAAGTCGGAGATATGCTTTAGATACGAGAAGAAAGATGTGTGTGAACCAATTAACCTAACGCTACTCAGGAGATTCCTTGAGTTTCTAGAGGAGTTTCTAGAGGAGGAGAAAGAAGCGGTTGAAGAAGGACTTGAAGAAAGCGAATCAATTGAGTAGATAGAGGATTAAATAAAAAAGAATATTTTTTTTCACGTCTCTATCTCTACGTAGTGTTTCTTTAGGTTAAGCTTTAACCCGTATTTCTCTTTAAATTCTTCAATGTATTTCACTAACGCCTCACGGATAATTTCACTTCTATTCATTTTCGTGTATCTCATGATAATCCACAGATCATCCACTAGCTCGATTGGTAACTTAACTGATATAACTATTAGCTTATCTCTTCTATCCATTACTTATCCCTCACTCGTAGTTTCCTCGAAAATTGCTTAACAAGTGGATCCCCAAAGTTCTTTAGCCTCATTAGAGAAACCGAAACCAATCCCAGATCACATCCTAGGGCTAATAAAACATGAAGCATTGTTTCATAATCAATTTCCTTATCCAGCTTAATCATTATATGTGTGTTTCCGTTGGTGCTTTTTTTCACCACCACCGACTCAGCCTTTAGATTGAATTTCTCTAGGATAAGGCTTACATGTTTCATGTAGAAATCGTAGATATATTCCATGAAATTCTGATAGCTAAAGTCTATATCAATTAGTAGGAGATCCCTTGGTGTAATCATTAGCTAGACACCTCACACCTAGGTAAAGCCACTAGCTCTGTATAGTTTCTAGGCAACTCATATCTGTAACACCTGCACTTTTTCGTTTCAAACGACATTAACTCATCCTTTTCCTCAATTTGTCTCCTAAAGGCACAGCAGTAGGAGGAATCATTTACAGTCCTATACTCAATCCCCGCTATTTCAAATGGAACACCAAATAGATTGAAGCACTTAGGTAAATTCTTTATCACCTCACTCTCTACCTCTCTGAGATAGCTCTCAAATTCACTATCTTCCATGAAAACGGCGTATTCAGGAAAAGTGATACGGCGACACAACATATTTTCCAC
>POCB01000239.1 GCA_002899805.1 Fervidicoccus sp. | reverse complement strand
GATATCAATCCCGTCGAAGTATATCTTTCCTTTCGTGGGCGAATATATCCCTGCTATCATATGTCCAGTCGTGCTCTTTCCTGAACCGCTCTCCCCAACAAGTCCGAGAGTCTTTCCTTTTGCGACCTCAAAAGAAATATCGTCCACAGCGTGAACTATTCCTTTTGGGGTCCTGAAGTGTTTTGTTAGAAACTCTACCCTGAGAATCTCACTCACTTCTATTCACCGCGCATTGAGTATAAATAGCAAGCTACCCTGTGATTTGGCTCCACTTCGACCATCTTTGGTTCTTTGAATCTGCAGGCTGGAGTAGCGCTTGGGCATCTCGGATGGAACCTGCATCCAGGAGGAGGGGAGCTGTAATCAGGGATCCTACCTGGGATCCCCTCTGATATACCTTCGCCGGTCAACTTTGGAGCGCTTGCCAATAGCATTTTTGTATATGGATGAAGAGGATTCTCGAATACATCTCGCGTTCTCCCCTCTTCGACTATAGTTCCTGCGTACATTACATAAACTCTATTGACCATTTTTCTCACCGCACCAAGAGCATGGGAAACGAGAACGATAGACAACTTCTTCTCGTTGACTATCCTGTCTATTAATCTGAGTATTTGGTCCTGGATTGTTACATCAAGGTTAGTAGTCGGCTCATCAGCAAGCAGCAGTTCGCTCGCACTAGCGAGAGCCATAGCAATCATGACCCTCTGTCTCATTCCTCCGCTAAGCTGAAAGGGATAGCTACTCAAAATCCTTTCTGGTTCTGGAAGCATAACTTGCCTTATGAGCATTTCAGCCTCTTCTCTTATTTCTTTGCTAGTAAGACTTCTACCTCCGTCTTCATATTTTGCTCTAATTATGTCGAAAAGTTGTTCCCCAATTTTGAAAACTGGGTTGAGGGCAGCGGTGGGATCTTGAAATATCATGGAGACCTTTGTTCTTCTCAGTTTCCTCAATTCATTTCCATCCATTTTCAGCACGTTTTTCGAGTCGTACAAAATTTCTCCCCCCTCTATAAGAGCGTTCGAGGGAAGGATTCTCAAGACCGACTTCAATGTAGTTGTTTTTCCGCAACCGCTTTCCCCTATTATTCCAACTTTCTCTCCCTTTTCTACAGAGATGCTTATTCCATTGAGGACATGATGCCTTGTACCATAAACCTTGTAAGCTACATGCAATCCATTTATTTGTAGCAAAGGGGCATTCAACTAACTCACCTTAGTCACTGGAAAGCGCATCTCTTATTCCATCACCTAGCAAGTTGAATCCTAATATTATGTAAACGATAGCCCCAGCTGGGAAAAGTGTGACCCACCAGTAGTAGGGAAGATATTTCGCCCCCTCAGCAACCATCGTTCCCAGATCCGGAGTTGGGGGTTGAGCTCCAAGTCCCAGAAAGCTCAAGCTAGCTCCTATGAGGATGACCCATCCTACATCTAATGTCATCTTGGTGAGAATGCTTCCCATGATATTAGGGGCTATTTCTTTGAAAAGGATGTGTTTAAGGCTTGCCCCTATGAGCTGAGCTGCTTTTATGAAAGGTTCGTTCACCACTGAACTTGTAGAACTATAGGCAAGTCTAGTGTACCATGGCCACCACATAAGTGTTATCGCTATCATGGAGTTTATCAAGTTGGGAGAAAGGACACTGGCGATCGAGAGTGCTAATATAAGAGGTGGGACTCCAAGAAAGATATCCGTAAGTCTCATTATCGCAACCTCTATTTTGGTATCCCTATAATAACCCGCTATCATTCCAAGCAGAGTTCCTGGAAGAACGACTATGCTCAGGACGACAGCAGCTAATAGAAGGCTATACCGGAACCCGTAGATTGTCCTGCTGAATACATCTCTTCCATACGAATCGGTCCCAAAGGGATGATTCAAGCTTGGAGGCTGAAATGCCTGTGTAAAATTCATATATAGCCCAATACTCTCAGGATATGGTATTATATATGGAGCGAATACGGCCCCGAAAACTACCGAAAGAACGATAGCAAGACCAATCATTGAAAGTGGATTGCTTTTGAACTTATACCACCTTCTCCTCAGCTCCTTCCTCCTCTCTGCCCCGATCTTACCTAAAATGATATCATCGAGCCCCAAGCTTCATTTCCCCTCCACAGAATAGCGGATTCTTGGATCTAGGTATGCTACAACCAAGTCAACTAAGAGATTGATGACCGCGAAGGTGAGTCCTACCATCATAACAACACCGACAATTCCATTGAGATCCTTTCTGAGCATCACATTAACTCCATATTTGGAGAAACCTGGCCAGTTGAAAATCGTCTCGACGAGGAAAGCATTGGCGAGCGTTCCAGCGATATCGAGTCCGAATACAGAGATCGTAGGTATTAGGCTAGGCTTAAGAAGGTACTTGAACATTATTTTCCTCTCAGAAATACCATGGCTCTCCATATTGACAATGAATTCCTTCTTAGAATTTTCCAAGATGCTGGATCTCGTTATCCTAGCTTCCTGTCCTATCATGCCCAATGCTAGTGCGAAACTTGGGAGCAATAAGTGTTTGAGAGCATCGAAGAATGCAGAGAAATTTCCGGTGATCAACGAATCTATTGTAATGAGACCGGTGATCGTAGGAGGGGGGGAGATATTATCGGAAAGTCTCCCATAAGCTGGCAGCATATTCAAATAATAGGAAAATATAAGTTGAAGTAATATAGCAAATACAAAGCTAGGAACCGCGACGCTGATGTATGATAACACCCTCGTTACATGGTCTACAATTTTTCCGGCATGTCTTCCAGCGAGGACTCCGAATGGTATTGCTACGATTGCATCAAATATCGCGGCATATAGTACCAATTCTAGCGTTGCAGGGAAGAACTCTCTGATATCCTGTGATACATCTCTGTATGTATAGAGAGATTGCCCGAGCTTTCCCGTCACAGCATCCTTAAGCCAATAAAAATACTGGATGAGATAAGGCTGGTCTAAATGCAATTGCTTTCTCAAAGCATCAACTGCTTCTTGGCTCGCTCTCGGACCAAGGGCGAGCC
>POCB01000049.1 GCA_002899805.1 Fervidicoccus sp. | reverse complement strand
CTGCTAGTATAAGTGCGATCATCACCGTGTCACCTTATTGTTTTCCCCAAGCAAATTCTCAAAATATTTCGTTCTATTCATCTTTGATAAATAATTTTTGGAATTCCGTTTTTCGAAGAATTTAGATTTTTCTTATAAAAGATCTTTAATTCTTCCTAAAAAATCAGATGTGGGCACCCACCCCCCACTTTTCAAGTGCTCTCCTTAGCTCTCTCTTCTCCTTAGCATACTCTTCAAGTGGAATATTATTAATAGCTGCATCTATTGCTTGCCTTACAGCTGCTGCTCCTGCTGATGGACCATCTGGGTGACCAATGGTTCCACCTCCAACTTGGAGCAAAACATCCTTTCCTAGCCTTCTAACTACTTCGGGAAGAACACCTGGATGAAGTCCTCCAGATGATACTGGGAAGACCGGCTTTATTCCAGAGAAGCTCTGTTCCATGTGGAATTCTTCTCCTTCATCGGGAACATACTTTTCCGTCCTCAATAGCCTCGCCATTCTGATAACATCGAGAGCCCTAGCATCCATCTTACCAACACCTGGAGCTCCTATGTGAAGCTGATCTACACCGATGATCCTATTTAGCTTCGCTAGAGTATACATGGATATTCCATGGTCAGGATTTCTCGTGAAGGCAGCATGCATAGCTCTATGGGCATGTATAGCGAGACCCAAATCACCTGCGAGATCCCTAACATATGTTAAAGAAGACCAACCTGCTATCACAACGTCCACCATAACGTGGGGGTTTCCCATATCCGCAATAAGCTTCATCCTCTTTTCCATCTCTCTGACATCGGAGGTCACATTTGCCAACCAAGTCTTTCTCTCTCCAGTCTCTCTCTCTGCTCTGTCTATTGCTTTCATTATTTCTTCCGCTCTCTTCTTGAATGAGCAGTAGCTTGGGCTAGCCAAGTTTTCATCGTCCTTAACGAAGTCCATGCCACCAATGAGAAGCTCATAAGCCAACTTCCCAACTTCTTCCGGTGAATATCCTACTTTAGGTTTAGGCACTGTCCCAACTATAGGTCTATTTTCCACTCCAAGAATTTCCCTGACTCCTTGAATTCCTTTTCCTGGACCTTTAAACCATGAAATGAACTTTTCGGGTAAGTAGATATCCTCAATTCTCAAGGTTTTGATTCTCGCCATCCCAAAAATGTTTCCTGCTACCGAAGCAAGGAAAGCAGGCATGTTCCCTTCTTCGAAAAGTTCTATAGGATAGGCAACTTTGATAAGGTAAGAACTGTCTCCCAAGCTCTTTATCTGGTAAGCTCTTCCTTTTAATCTGTTGACCCTTTCAGTGTCGTACCATGTATATAGTGTGGTCCAAGTTCCAACACTGCTTTCAGCTGCTATCCCCCCTGCGACTTCTTCGATCGTAAAGCCTTCCGACGGCTTCACTTTGAAAACGACCACGATATCTCTACTCAAGTCTGGAACATAGTTGATATCTACAAATGGAAGATAAGGTTCTTCACCGCTCAAATTAAACACCTTCTTATTGAATCAATAATGTAGATTTTATAACCTTCTGAACACTTAAAAATTTTTTGCAATAATAAGGGGGTAATTGAGTTGATAAACTTTATTGATACTACTTTGAGAGATGCCCACCAATCCCTCATGGCGACAAGATTGAGAACGGATGATGCTGTGTTATTGGCAGAAAAGCTAGATAAGGCTGGCTTCTATAGTCTCGAAGTTTGGGGAGGGGCAACATTTGATGCGGATTTGAGGTTTCTGAAAGAAGATCCTTGGCTAAGAGTGAAAAGGATAAGTCAAGTAGCTACTAAGTCAAAAAAACAGATGCTACTTAGAGGAGTCTCTCTAGTTGGGTACGAGCCCTATCCGAAAGATGTAATTAAGGAATTCATACATCTAGCTCATCGGGATGGCATCGACATCTTCAGAATATTCGATGCATTAAATGATATCAACAACCTAGCTTTTCCAATAAAGGAAGCTAAGAGAACTGGAGCTATAGTGCAGGGAGCTATAACATACACGATAAGTCCAATCCACACGATTGATTATTACATCCATTTGGCAGAGAATATAGCTTCACTTGAAGTTGACATAATAACGATAAAGGATATGGCAGGTCTCCTCGATCCTCTAACTGCTGAAGAGCTGGTTAGCAGAATAAAAGAAGAGATAAAAATACCGATCGGTATCCATACACATGACTCCATGGGGCTTTCTACAGCTACATATTACGCTTCAGCAAAGGCAGGAGCAGATTTTATTGACACAAGCGTTTATCCACTAGCATATGGAGCCGCTCAACCAGCAATCCAAAGCGTCTATTACGCTCTTCCTAAAGAAAAAAGAGCCGAAATAAATCTATCTATTGTTAATGAGGTTTCCTCAAAACTGAAAGAACTATTATCGATAAAATATACCAGAGAATTTAATCCTCATCTCCAAGTACCAGATCCTCAAGCATTAGTACATCAGATACCAGGAGGAATGATATCGAATCTCCTGTATCAACTAAAAGAAATGGATCAGCTGGATAAGCTAGATGAAGTTTTAGAAGAAGTTCCGAAAATAAGGAAAGAGCTTGGGTGGCCTCCCCTCGTTACTCCCATTTCGCAAATGGTTGGAGCACAGGCTGTGTTGAATGTAATAGCTGGTGAAAGGTACAGCTTGTTGGTAAAAGAACTAAAGGCTTATATTAAAGGAAAATATGGAAAGCCTCCCGGAGAGATAGATAGTGAGCTAAGAAAGAGAGTAGAGATGGAAGAGGAACCAGAAATGAAAAAGTTGAGCTTGAAAGAATGCGAGGAAAGGCTCCGCTCCATTCTGCGTGCTTATATTACTGAAGATGTTTTAACCTATTGTATGTTTCCAGAAGAAGCTGAGAACTTCTTCAAAACCAGTATGAAGCTGAGAACTTCTTGAGAACATCTAAGGGTATCCATAACAACTCCGACTCACAGCGAATGAAATATCTGAGCTCGAATATTCCAAATGAGATGATATATAACCAATTGCTGAGCAAATGTTAACATAAACTCCA
>POCB01000157.1 GCA_002899805.1 Fervidicoccus sp. | reverse complement strand
TCTCAAGAACTCCTCTACAATCGCGTTCACTTTTTTGAGCATTTCAATCAACGCCATCAGAGTGGTTTTTTTCTCCTTCAGATGGAAGTACGTTCCTGAAAGCTCTGGAAATAACCATTCCCTTGGGTGTGAGTTTGTACAGATCTTTCCTTCCTCTCTTTTCTGGTGTTATCAGCCCCAGCTGTCTGAGTAGCTTCACTGATCTGAATACTGTTGGCTTCGATTTTGCAAGCTCACGGGAAATATCGTCGAGCGTCAGCGCTTCCTTTCTGGAAATCAAGTCAAGAACTCTCAGCGACAAGCTGGATAAAAATGGCTTGACAGTTATGTAAGTGAGAAAAGATATATCGTATCTACCCTTCAGATCTTCGGTCCATATTCTGATTTGGAGCCTATAGGGATCCACAGAAGCAATAGCTGCTCCGAGGGTTATTATACCGATGAGCCTCATTCCACTGCTAACATCTATTATGATGCTCGATTCTTCTAGATCGAGAAGCCTCTTTGAAATCTCATGAAAAGCTTCATGTGGTGAAGAGAAATCTATTTCCCATACTTCCACGCTTCTTTCAACATACTCTTTGATAAAAGTTGTTATTTCATCGAGAGCTTTCAAAACCTTTTCGTTCTTGTCGTTGTTTATAACTGCTATGAAGAGATCCGCATCAGGCTGTTCTAGAATCGTCTTGAATATGAATTTCGGATCGAATCCAACGGTGAAAATGACCGATTTCTTCATTACTTCATCTCTCCTCTATGCATGACAAGTCGAAATCGATGAAGAATTTCTTTTTAATATTTCTCTCTTCACCCATATCGCTTTCAACTTGGCTAGCAGAATAATTGTCGCTCATGATAAGTACCTTCAGAATATGCTGAGCCATCATCGATACCTTCGCAGCTTTCGGTTCATGCATTTCAAATATATTCCACGCTAAATATCTTTCTGTAAACTCTTTATAAGTTTCAATTAATCCTTTGAGTTCTTCATCTTCGACTTTCTCCCTCATTTCCAGCCATTCTTCCAGTCCCATCCCATTGACCACTTTAGCGAGAAAGTCCCTTAAAATGAAAGGTATTTTACTTCTATAGGTACTGTTAAGGAATCTCCCATAAAATCGATTTATTATCTCTAAAGTGCTTAACCTATCTCCCATTGCCAGGTGGTGAGCACGCACAGCGAGATGCATTGAGATCGGAACTGCATAGAACGAGAAATCATCGGGTTTCATGTTCTTCTTTAATTCAAGTTTCTTCGAAGCGATGTGCATTACTAAGCTGGAAAGGATCTCATGTCCTGCGAAGCTTTCAGGTGGCTCCTTGGTTTCAGGATTATGATAAAAAATTTTCCCCATATCGTGAAATATAATGGTAGAAACCATCGCCATGTCCAGCTCTCTTTCCGGGATGCCGAGCCTCTTAGATAGCCTCGCTGTGTATTTCCTACGTTTGTAGCACTTCTCATAGAAATCTATCATTTTTTTAATATGTTCATCTAACATTTGTCCTTTTCTAGCCCAAAAGCTCATTATCGTCCACCGTAAGCGATGTCCGCATATAAGTCTTCTGATATGCTAATGGATTCGATGCAGTTCTTTTTCAAATAAAGATTAACTTTTTCTATACTTTTCTCTCTACTGAGCATAGTTTCAATCTTATTTATAAACTCTTCTTTACTCAACATTTTCCCATTCTCTCTGCAAGTTTCAATGTTGCGAATTTCGTTCAAGAGCCTATCTTTAGGGTATGCGAAGAGATCCTGAACAGGTACAGAAACGCTGTCTCCTCTCCTCCCCTCGATAAAAGCATTTATGCTAACTATCCTTCTTCCGAGCTCTCCAGTTAAGAAATCATTGATGTTTAGAGTTTGATCTCGCGGAGAGAGCGATAGTATGTCCTTTCTATATTGGATGTGCTCCTCGTCGCTTCTCATAGTATGTCCTTCTTAAGCGATAGTATGTCCTTCTTATATTTGATGTTATCCTTCCTATATTGGATGTGCCCCTCGTCACTTCTCATCAGACCATCCCACTCTTCTACTAGCTTCATATAGCCCATTTTCCCCTCTTTCCCCCATGGTGCTTTGAGTGCGACCCTATTGAGCCTCTCAACTAACAGGTCTTTCGTCACCTCAACTTCTTTCGCATCATAGGGTCCTCGTCTTTCTGTAGTCAGTATCACCAGCTCTCCATCCACATCTTCATCCTTCCTCAGGAGCCTGCCTGCCCTCTGTATCAAGCTGGGGAGAGGAGACAGTTCGGCAACCATGAAATCGCTGCTAATATCGATTCCAGCCTCTACAACGCTAGTCGCCAATGCTATATAGCTTTCCCCCCTCTTGTACATATCCAAGAGCTCCGAAGTTCTCTCTTCTCTATCGTTCTTCGAGAGGAGACCGTGAAGAAGTATGGGCCTTTCTCCCAATTCTAATAGCTTTCTCTGAGCTTTCAATACTGTTTCCCTAGTATTCAGTATTATGAGGACCCTTTTTCCCTCTCTCTTTCTCTTAATTGCCAAAGAGAGAGAATCATCCAAACTTTCGCTCATTGATATGCTCACTCTCTTGGCAAGAGCTTTTTCTTCGAAATCTTCATCTCTGCCGTCCGCTTCCCCGCACTTTTCTCCATATAAGCACTCTGTATACTTTATATCAATTTTCAGCATATCCCTGGTCGTTTCCAGCAACTTCTTCGCATTACTGATCATGGATCCAGGTATCGTAGCCGAAGCCAAAACCACCGTCGCACCTGTCCCCAGAAGATAGTAGAGCGTGTTATAGAACATTTGCTTCATGCCTTTCTCCAATACCATCAGATGAGGCTCGTCTATGAACACTAGAGACTCGCTCACGTTGCTCCTCGATACGGGATAGTGACCCCTCGTCGAAAAATCCTTCTTGAAGAATCCGCGGAGAAGGGCTCTCAATTCTGGAACTGGAATCTTGTGCAAATGCATGCCTATAGTGTCTATGGTCGTGACGATGACCTTTTTATGGAAAAGAAAAATATACGGTAAGAAGCGGTATTCATAGAAGACCATT
>POCB01000229.1 GCA_002899805.1 Fervidicoccus sp. | reverse complement strand
AGGTCTATTGGCATATGAACTCACCTCTCCAAGGATCCCATCTACATCCCTTCTCAACATATTCTATGTACTTCATTGGCTCAACCTCATCTATCAAGTGTATCTCTGGGAAAATAGTTCTTATGTACATGGCTAGGTAGCTTATCAGCTTCTTAAACGCCTCTAGAAACCTAGAAGGATACCTCCAGTCCCCATTAGGAGACTCGGCTGGGCACATATACATGTGGACATGACCCAGGGGGTCTCTGTATATGCTCTGTAGAGCTCTGAACCTTATGTTTCTACCGCTGTAGAACCCTATCTGATAGATTTCTTGACCAAATGTTCTGTCGCATGTTGATAGCCTCCCATCCCAAAGAACCGTTATGACATGTGATCTGTAGAAGTCGCATCCCCTCAACCAACATACTACGTTATCCTCTCTCCCGAGTAGCTTGTTTATTATGTCTCTGTAAGGTGATATTGTCCCTGATAGAGGAGCGGTTCTGTGGAATATGTACTTGTATGCCTCAAACAGCTCATCGTTTGATAGCTCATACTTCTTAGCCCACTCAACCGTTGAGTACATTGGGTTGAGCCTGAAACCCACCTCCATCTCTGTTATGAACCTAGACAGCTTCTCAAGGTTCTCAACTCCATATGCGTTCTTCTTGTGTAGAACTGTTATTATTCCTCCTAAGACACCTTCTCTCTTAAGTCTCTTAACCGCATCGAATATCTTCTCTGATATCCTTAGGTTAAGCTTTTCATCCAATGGCTTGTCGTGGATGTAGAAGCCTCTTAGGATATTCTGCTCTGGGTACCCATCTACTGAGCACCCAACACTTATCCTATACCTCTTTGCCAGGTCTATTAGTGATGGGTCTAGGCTGAACAGTAGGCAGTTGCTCTGTGCTCCAACCCTTATGTTGTGCTCTTCTAAGAAGTCAAGTATCTCTATCAAGACTTTTCTGGGAGTTAGGAATGGCTCTCCACCATGTAGAACCACCTCTCTCTCTCCTCTGTATCCCTCTCCATAGTGTAGCCTTATGGCTTCTAGGACCGCCTTCTTAACCTTCTCTATATCTATTTTCCTTGGCTCAACCTTGAATGTTGATGATGAGAGGAAGCAATAAGCACATGAGAGATTACATGAGTTATTAAGCATAAGGAGTATGGTCATGTCATCACCAGGTGTCTGCGTGATCTAGGTGGACTATGTCAGAGTGATTGCTGAAGTTGTAGAACGGGACATCAGAGTGAGCCCTATCACTATGGTTGCTGAAGTTGGAGAATAAGATATCTGAGTGAGCCCTATCGCTGTGATTATTGAAGTTTGAGAACAAAACATCTGAATGGGCTCTATCACTATGATTACTGAAGTTAGAGAACAAGACATCTGAATGAGCCCTATTACTGTGGTTGCTGAAGTTGGAGAACGTGTCAAAGTGAGCTATGTTTGAGTGATTGCTGAAGTTAGTAAACGGTACATCGGAGTGCGGAACATCTGCGTGAGCTGTGTCCGAGTGATTTGACCAATCACTCCATATACCTGAGAACGCATCGTAGAAGTCCTTGTAATCTGAGTAGTCTGAGTGCGAGGAGTCTGAGTGGGCGAGGTCGGAGTGAGCTATGTCCCCATGATTAGCGAAGTTAGAGAACAACGTGTCCTCATGGTAGTCGGAGTGATTGTTAAAGTTGGAAAACAAAACATCTGAGTGAGCTCTGTTGCTGTGGTTACTGAAGTTAGAGAATAAGACATCTGAATGAACCCTATCGCTGTGGTTACTAAAGTTGGAGAACAAGACGTCGGAGTGAGCTCTATCACTATGATTGCTGAAGTTAGAGAATAACACGTCTGAGTGTGCTGTGTCTCCGTGATTGCTGAAGTTGGAGAATGTTACGTTAGAGTGTATGGAGCCTGTGGATTTATCGGATATTGTTTCTGAGACGCTTAGAAGCGGTTTCTCAATCAATGAATCAATCACCAAGACACTCAGTCCCCTAGAATCTGATAGGGACTGCTTAAACACTGATGTAGCCTTTAGAGAATCAGTAATAGATGTTTTTAACGACACCAGTACTGAGGCAATTAGCTTAGTAGCTCCTGCTTGAGTAGTTGAGCTGTAGGCATCTGATAGCTTGAGAGAATAGAGAAGCTTTACTGATAGCCCAACGTAATCCGTTAAGGTATCTGATAGAGACCGAGTAAACTTTGAAACAATCTTTATTGTATCCTGTAAAGTCTCTGAGATACTTACCAATGGTTTAGCTAGTAGAGATGGGGTTAGTGAGGTCGTTATACTTACTGTATCTCTGAGGCTCTGGGCAATCTTTACCGCAATGCTTAGTCTATCGGTTAATGTCCCCAGGGTACTGATAAGTGGCTTAACAGTTAATGATGGAGATGTAGTGGCTGTTGGTCTGTAGGTATCCGACGGGGCTTGGGTGAATTTCGACGTAATCTTTATTGTCTCCTGTAGAGTCTCCGAAACACCTATTAATGGTTTAGCTAGTAGCGATAGAGGTATTGATACTGTTGCTGTGGCTGTATCTTTGAGGCTCTGAGTAGCTCTCACCATAATACTTAGTTTCTCAGTTAATGTCTCTGAGATGCTGACAAGTGGTTTGATAGTTAGCGGTAGAGATATGGTGGTTGTTGATCTGTAGGTGTCTGATAGAGTTTGAGTAAATCTCGAGGCAATCTTTATTGTCTCTTGTAGGGTCTCTGAGGCACTAATCAATGGCTTGGCTAATAGTGATGGAGTTAGTGAAGTTATTATACTGACCGTGTCTTTGGGGCTCTGGGTGGCTTTTACTGTGATTTTTAATGTCTCAGTTAGTGTCTCCGATATACTAATCAATGGCTTAGCAATTGTTAGTGGAGATATGGTAACTAGTGAGCTGTAGGCATCTGATAGAGCTCGGGTAAATTTAGCTGTTATGCCTATGGTGTCCGTTAATCTCTCCGAAACAGCCACTAGTAAGTTGGTTAATAGTGATGCTGAAACACTAGATGTCCTTGTGAAGGAATCTGAAAAAGTTATCTTATAGATCAGGGCTACTGATAAGCTGGCATATTCCGTCAAGGAGTCTTTTAGGGACTG
>POCB01000108.1 GCA_002899805.1 Fervidicoccus sp. | reverse complement strand
CCCCCACTAGTAACATCATCAGTATCAGTAGTATAATAGATAGTATGATTAGTAGATAATCAATAAACGTAGGGGGTGGAGTAGGCGAAGGTGTAGGACTTGGAGTAGGCGATGGAGACGGGCTCGGGCTAGGACTAGGAGATGGACTGGGGCTAGGAGTGATCTGGGTTAGTGATAGAGAGTCTTTGACCGAGATTGATAGTGTGTCTGAGGAGCTCACAGCTATTGTTAGAGGTGTTGCCTGATACGGTATTGGTAAGACACCGAATTCCTCATAGATCCTGAATGGGTTAATTAGACTTGATACCGTGTCAGAGCCTGCGAATCCCTGACCAACAAAGTATCCCTCGGCATCAACTACTGGAGAACCTGAGTCGCCTGGCTTCAGGATAGCCTCCGTAACAATAGTGTCTCTAACAGTCCTAGCCCCGCAATCACTATACACCACAATATCTGTTGATACGCTGAGAACCTTACCTGATGTTACCCCTGATGTCCTGCCTGACTTAAAGACTATTTCTCCTGGGTTAGGAACTCTTATTCTTCCATTGAAACCTATGTTGAGATTATGGATAAGATTAACGTAGTCTATCCCCGAAACAGGATTTATAAGAGCTGTGTCGGTGTATCCATCAACCGATATATCAGATGCCTTAACAGTATACCCCACAAGATCATCAGGGAGCTTACCACCATCAATAGGACTTGGCTGAACCATTGGTCTATTCAAAAGATCATCCTTATTACATGTTACACTATACTTGGTGCAATGAGCATTAGTAAGCAAATAAATATTTCCACTAGCGTCTCTGAAAGCCCCCGTATATGTGCATCCACCAGCCTCAGCATCACAGAGAGATATACCTGGCTGGAGAGGTCTGCACCTACTAGTGTGGCATCCACACGATGATAAGAGCTTCACTCTCTGAGACTCAATAACATCAGTCCACACAGGAACTCCCTCAACGATGATCATCTCAGGCACAAGCTGATCCATAGGAACAAGATGTTTAGGAAGCTTCTTCTCGACATAGACAACAACACCGTAGGTATCCATAACATACTCCTTACCACCCTTAATCTTAATATTGCTTATCCCCACACCAACTATACCAGGCTTACCCATTAGCCTCGACGCAAGAATCTCCTTAGCCCTAAGAACCCTGTCAAGACCCTGGGACATTATTTGGACACCCAATAGTTATATTATCACTAAGTGAATATATGTTTCCAGGACTAGGCGTTGGAGTAGGAGATGGTGATGGAGTTGGACTAGGCGTCGGAGTAGGCGAAGGTGTAGGAGTTGGGGTCGGAGTAGGCGATGGAGACGGGCTAGGACTAGGACTAGGCGTTGGAGACGGAGAAGGACTTGGGCTTGGACTTGGTGATGGACTGGGAGTAGGTGATGGGGCAGGATATGGACTTGGTGGCGGGATCCTTGATTCCAGGAATCTGTATATAAGCAATACATATAGTATGAATAGTAGTATTGCTAGTAATGTTCCATTCATTTAGTTATCTCCCCTATATAAGTTATGTTTACCGAGAATAGGTTTATGATGTTATGGTTCTTCTCTCGACTATGTCTCTTATTATTATGTCGTAGATGTCTGTGAGCGAGTATTTAGCGTGTTTATTGAATTGATCAGCTATGTCGAAGAGGTCTCTATACTTACTCCTCATACCCTCAGAGAAGTATTTCCTAGGGAAATCATGCTTATACTCAAATAATGATAGATTTAGTGAGTAGAGCTCTAGCTGTAGAGGATCCCATCTCCTGACCCATCTATCCTCCGACCCCGTATTTATTCTGTGAGCATACAAGTTATCATAGACCCTGAAGAAGTGTCCTAGTCTCGATAAGCTAAGCATTAGATCCGCAACCTCATAGCCGTATCCCTTGAGAAGATATATGTGTCCACTCTGAATATCCATTAACTGCCTAAGGAGATCTACCCTGACCTCGAACACAGGCTCATTAAAGAAGAATATTCTCTCAGCCTTATACACAAACACCACGCTCCTTATATCAAGTATATCAGGTATAGTCCCTATGAACACCACCTTCTTATCAGCATATTTCTCGGCATCAGCAAACTCGCTATCAGAAACAGCATAGTTGTAGAAAACAGCATTATCCCTAGGATCCGAGAACCTCACGAGCTTAACATGACAGTCGGATTGTATCATGTATCTGTATCCAGCATCAACAACTCTCCTAGCTAGATAATCTCTGTTAGCACCGATCCCCACAGAATTAGATATCTCAACACTAAGTCTATCACCGTAGGAGCTCTTAAGCCTACTAATAACATCTCTGTGGTGATCAGGGACGCCTCTATCGTATCCAACAATAACATCTATTCCATGACTAAGAAAGGACTCCGCAGTAGCCTCAAGACCATAAGCCTCCTCAAGCTCATGACAAGAAACAATAGCTACAGACATAATCCCCAGAAAAGAAATAGATAAAAAAAATAAATTGTTTATATGAACCCAGCTAAGAGATGCACTAGCTGACTAAGAGAATAATCAGCAATAGAATTGATAGAACTACTAGCCAGAACCAGGGCTGAGCATATATTGGTGCTGGGCTCGGAGTAGGTGATGGACTGGGAGTAGGTGATGGAGATGGCGATGGAGATGGGCTCGGGCTGGGAGATGGTGGAATAGCTATGTATAGACATGTTAATTCTCCGTATCCTGAGCATGATCTCTTTGCTAAAAGCACGTTATCCTGTATAGTTATCTCGCTATATGTGTTTTCAATGCCTAGACCAGCTGTTATTGTAACGGTTACGGCATCAGAACTGCAGTAATCAATAGATCTGTATCCTCCGTCGGGTGGATAACTATATGTGTAGTCAGGAGTAGTGCACTTATCAACAGCTGAGCAACATACATTTAGTGTAACAGATGTTGGGCATACATCAGCGGAGCACACACTCATGAACTGTATAGTGTATCTCTGTGCCTGAGTCACCACCGGTTTATGAGTAGATCCTGAGCAAGTCATATGAGACCCCTCAACCTAGACAATAACCCACCTATTGTTCTACCCATTGTTCCTTTACCGATTAATACACCACCGACT
>POCB01000283.1 GCA_002899805.1 Fervidicoccus sp. | reverse complement strand
AAGACTTGAGCATTACACTTTTGGGTCCAAGTAACCAGAAATCAGCTCCATGCTTGTGGGCTATGGATGCCAAATGCATCACATGTTCATGCGAGACATCAGAATAGGCAAATACTACAATGTCTACTTGATAAGCATCGAGGATTTCCTCTAGTTTTGCTTCCGAATAAATTGGGATTCCGTTTGGATACAATTCTCCTGCTAGCTCGGGAGGGTAAACCCTGTTTTCTATTCCAGGTATTTGAGTAGAAGTAAAGGCCACCACTCTATACTCGGGGTTGTTTTTGAAAAATATATTGAAGTTATGGAAGTCTCTTCCTGCTGCTCCAAGGATTACAACTTTTTTTACCTTATCCATTGGTATCACCACAGATTTAAATTGCAGATTTTCAGTATTACTATAATTTTTAATATTAATTGTTTATTAATAATAATTTGGTGAATCTCGTGGAAGGAGAAAAGAGCAGGGAGATAATAAGAAGAAGCAGGGAGTTCATGGATATTCTCACGCAGGATGTCGACGTTCTCCCTATGGTTGCAGACAGGGGGGAAGGGGTTTACGTTTGGGATGTCGATGGGAAAAAATACATAGACTTTTCAAGCGGTTTTGCTGTAGTGAGCCTCGGGCATTCGAATCCAAAAGTCATCGAAGCGATAGAAAAACAGGCTAGAAAACTTGTTCATTTCCCATTGGCTGACTTCTACCATGAACTTGGAGCAAGTGTAGCTGAGAAGCTATCAAAATCCTGCCCAGGAGGGGGAAATAAAAAAGTTGTGTTCACCAATAGTGGAGCGGAAGCGAACGAAGTTGCTATTAAATTAGCAAGATCTTCGACGAAGAGGGGAAGAATACTCGCCTTCTACGGTGGCTTCCACGGAAGAACTATGGGCTCCCTTTCTCTCACCGCCAGCAAAAGTGTCCAGCAGCTTGGATTTTTCCCGACAATGCCCGGAGTGATCCATGCCCCATTTCCAAATCCATTCAGGAACGTTTGGAATATTGATGGATATGAAGATCCGGAGGAGTTAATCAACAGGGCTATCTCATTTATCGAGGATGTAATTTTCAAGGCTTATCCACCCGAGGAGTTTGCCGCTGTTTTCATTGAACCGATTCAGGGGGAAGGGGGCTATGTGGTACCTCCAAGAGGATTCTTTCATGAGCTTTTCAAAATCGCTAGAAAATATGGCATTTTAATTATGGATGATGAAGTTCAAATGGGGATTGGTAGAACTGGGAAAATGTGGGCCATTGAGAATTACAGCGTATATCCTGATTCTATTCAATTCGGAAAAGCGATCGCTAACGGAATACCTCTAGGAGGGGTAATACATAGGGGGGATTTTGGATTTGTTACCTTAGGTCAACATTCTTCAACCTTCGGTGGGAACCTCATCGCTCTGAGTGTAGCAGAAGTCGTACTTGAGGAAACGCCTAAGCTTCTCCCGAACGTGGAAAGAGTGGGAATGCACCTCGGTAGAAGGTTGAGCGAGCTTATGGAGGAGTTCGAGATAATTGGGGATTCTCGGGGCATCGGTCTAGCAAGAGCGATTGAAATTGTCAAACCCGGAAAAGGCAAAACTCCAGACCCCAAGAAGAGAGACGAGCTGCTAAGAGAGTGCTTCAAGAGGGGGTTACTTTTGATTGGATGCGGAGAGTCGTCGGTCAGGATAATTCCACCTCTCAACGTTGAAATAGCAACCGTGGATAGAGCAGTTGACATCCTGATGGAAGCACTGAATACTGTTACAGAATGATTTCAATTTTTTCTCTGATTTTATTCCAATTTTGTGAACTTATCCTATAAACGCAGATGATATTATCTTGCGTGGAAAAGTTTCCAATAAATGTGAGGAGGCTTCACCTTGAGCAATACGGAGAGATTAAAGAGAATGCTGGTGATAGGCCCTGCTACAGTTGTAGCAGTGGCATATATCGACCCAGGCAACTTTGGAGCAAACATTGAAGCCGGTTCGAAATACGGTTTATCTCTCCTCTGGGTAGTTTGGCTCTCAGGACTAATGGCTGTGATGTTTCAATATATATCTGGGAAAATAGGGATCGTCAGTCACAGGGGACTCGTTGAATTAACGATGGAGAGACTCAGCGGAAGAACGAGGGACCTCTATTTCCTCGGTCTTTTCATTGCCATTCTAGCAACAGATATGGCAGAATTCGTCGGAATGGCAGTCGGGATACACCTCATATTTGGGATTCCATTAACAGCATCTGCCCTTGTTTCTGTCATCGATGTACTCATATTATTCTTCTTAACTGAAGACATGGGTAAAATGGAGGTTCTCATTGCTGGTCTAGTGGGCATCGTCGGTATAAGTTACCTTGTCGAGCTATTCCTCGTTCATGCAAACCCAGAGGAGATTCTTCTTCATTCCTTCGTACCAAGTATAGGAAATAGAATGATGCTGTTAACGGCAACCAGCATAATCGGGGCTACGGTTATGCCTCATGCTGTAATATTGCACTCTTATTTGTCTTCAGAAAAATCACTCAGATCAGTAGCTTCGGAAGAGAAATCTGAGTTGAAGCACCATCTGAAGGAGACCGTTATAAATCTGGGAGGAGCTAGTCTAGTAAATGCTGCTATTCAAATAATGAGCTATTATGCTTATTATAGGAACAACCTTACCGATATAGTGAGCCTAGATAATGCATATTATACCCTCATTCCATTCTTCGGTTCTACAGCATCTACAATATTTGCTCTTGCTCTCCTTTCATCTGGGCTCAGCTCTTCAATGGTCAGTGTACTGGCCGGCGTGAAAATACTTGAGAGCTACGTAGGATCTCCCGCGAAACAGTGGAAAGTGAGGCTGATGCTACGGCTAATAAATATGGTTCCATTTCTCATTGCAGTATATTTTGGAGTGAGCACAATAGAGCTCCTTGTCTACACACAAGCTATCCTTTCATTCACCCTCCCGATTGTATTGTTTCCCCTAACTTTCATCGCAAGAGACAGTAGAGTAATGAGAGAGGGAAGGATTGGGAGAAGCCTCTTTTTCCTCTCATTGATTTCTTCCATCTTTATTTTGCTCATCAACTTTGCTCTTCCATTCCTCGGTTGATTCGGATGATTTCCATGCAGC
>POCB01000307.1 GCA_002899805.1 Fervidicoccus sp. | reverse complement strand
GGTAGCCAAGCAAATTAACGATGAGGGAGGGAACGCTCACTTCTTCAAGGTAGATGTCTCCAATGAAGAGAGCGTGAAGATGGGCCTAGAGAAGGCAATCGAGGTGGTCGGGGGAATAGATGTATTGGTGAACAACGCGGGCATTGAGCCTCCCAGCAAATCTCTCCTCGATCTTACTTCCGAGGAGTACGACAGAGTCCTGGACGTAAACTTGAAGGGAGTCTGGCTCATAACGAAGTACACGGTGCCCCATATGGCGAAGAGGGGTGGGGGATCGATCATAAACATTGCATCCGTGGCGGGGCTCAGGCCGCTGGCTGGAGCGATGCCCTACAGCGTCTCAAAGGCTGGAGTCATAATGTTCACGATGGTCTCTGCTATTGAGCTTGGAAAATTGAAGATAAGAGTGAACGCGATCGCTCCAGGATGGGTGGACACCCCGATGATAGAGAGGGCAGCCAAGAACCTCAAGATGACTCCGGAGGAGTTCAAAAAACTGAACTCACAGAGGGTGGTGCTAGCGAGGTTTGCGAACCCCGAAGAGATCGCCAATGTAGCAGCATTCCTCGCCTCCGAAGAATCTTCCTACATGACTGGGAGCGTCGTAGTAGTGGATGGGGGAGTCTCAATAACATGATTTTCCGCTATCGCATATATTAGTTAGACTTTTTTTGCCCCCACGAAAGTTCGAAACTGCTCTATCTCGTTGAATGTTCTAATTTCTGAAAAGATCGAAGGTCCTTGGACGTCACTTTTTAAATGCTCCCCCATTTTTTGGGGGGATGAAATGCCCGGAAAAGGCATATATGCTTTCATTGCTTCTCTTTTTGGAATGGAGGCAAAAGCTGAAACAGTTCCCATAAGCATAACACCTTCTCCTCCTCCCGGCATCTCGGGAGCGATACAGACTTTGCTGAGCTGGTTGATGTGGCTTGGGTGGATAGCTGTTGCGGGGGGCTTTATAGCAGGGGCAATTCACTTCGTCTTGGGAAACACGGAGAGCGGGAAGAAGCTCTTGATAGGGGCTATAATCGGGGCAATAATGATGGCTTTCTACTCAGCCCTGATAGCAGGCCTCATATCTTGACGCTTTATAAACCAGCTGTTATATCTATGGGGAACAGAATGTCCCAGGAAGGCGAAGGCATTCCAGAGGAGAAGGGTGAGAGAAGGTCGAGGAAAGGAAAGGAGAGGGGAATCAGCGAGATCGTTTCCGTAATGGCCCTGCTCCTCATCGCTGTCGTTGCCGTATTCGCACTGAGGGGGTGGCTGTCAACGCAACAAAGCAGGATGACTAACATAGATATGGCTACAGCTAGCTACAGCGTCCAAACGACCTTCAGCGGATATGTCATCTCTCTGGACGTCAGGAACAACCTGCAGGGCAACCTCGCCGTGAACCAGGTCCAGGTAATTCTGAGCAACGGTACAGCTCTTTCCTTCTCTGCAACGGGGATAACCCCCGCTCTTCCTAACACGATATCAGCGAAGAGCGACCAGATCTACGTGATAACTGTCAATGCTGGGAGCGGGGTGGCTGTGAAGCAGATCAACGTCCAGGTCCAGGACCCCGTTTCATTGCAGTCTCAGTGGATAACTGCAATAGGAGGAGGTTGAGGAGCTTCTCTGCATGGAAAGACCCTCTCAGAACCCAACATTTTTTAAAATCCTTCTTCTATACGGGGGGAAGCTTTGGAAGAGAGGACAAGGGGCTCAGAGCTCTTTGGGAAGCTGAAAGAGTTCTTCAAGAAGAGGGAGAAGAAGATGAGGCTCCTGAGCTCCTCCCATAGCTTCCCGGAGATCGCGGGGAACTCAGTCTCCAGCTACGACATTGGCGCTTTCAGAGTCAGCATCGTCGAGAGCGGGAGCAACTTCGCTTATGTAGTGAAGCCCCTGAAGAACATCGAGGATCTAAGGCAGAGAATTGAAGAGAGGCTGGAGGAAATAATCCTGCTGATGAAGAGGGGGAACGACATTGGAGATGTCATCTCTGCAGTATTGAAGATAGAGAGGGAGAGGATCCCCGATGCTATCTATGTGCTGAGGAACGCCGTTGGCTACGGGAAGTTGCAAGCCATCCTCGATGATCCCTATATCTTGGACTTGAGCGTTGAAGGACCTGGGCAAATATGGGTGAGGCATTCTCTCGTTGAAATGCTCAGGCCTGAGCAGGACTTCGTCCCCACGAATATCATTTTCAATTCAAACGAAGAAATTGTCATGATGCAGCAGGTCATAGCAACGAAGTGCAATACTTTCATATCGACTTCCAACCCCATCCTAGATTCGCAGCTCCCCCCAAAGGACGGAGGACACAGAGTCCACCTCGTCTTCCCAACGGTCTCCCATCAGAGACCAGAGATCGTCATCAGGAAGAGACTCCCCATGCCTCCGAGCATCGAGCAGTACATAGAGATGAAGGTCATGCCAAGAGCAGTTGCTGAGCTGCTGAGGCTCGTCCTCAATGCCAGGGGATCTGTCATAGTTGCAGGACCTCCAGGCTCTGGGAAAACTACGGTCATGCGTTCCCTACTCTACCATTCCGTTCCAAAAACATGGAAGGTCATGGTCATAGAGGACACTGGCGAGATCGATCCTCCTCAAGGATCCCCATGGACACGCTATACTACCTTCGAGCTCGGTTCGGTGAAGGTGGATCTATTCGATCTAGCAAAAGCTTCTCTCAGGGCTTCAGGAACGAGGCTGATTGTAGTTGGGGAGACGAGGGGGCAGGAAGCACGAGTTTTAGCGCAAGCCATGATGGTGGGATTGGGAGCTCTGACTAGCTTCCACGGTTCTTCCCCTGAAGAAGTCTCCACGAGGCTCATGAGCCCTCCGATAAACCTTGCCCCATCTCAAGTTGGCATGTTCCATTTCGTCGCAATAATGGGCTTCGGAGATAAACCGAGGAGACAGCTCAAGCTCTTGGCAGAGCTGAAGTACGATCCGCTGTCTCACAATGTAGTTTCGAAGACCATCTGGGACAGGGATGAGGACGGGATGGAAATCTCCCTCGAGACGCTCATCTCGAGATCGGAGAAGATCGAGGAGCTCGAGATGAGGTTGGAGAAGCCTTTCCAAGCCCTGAACAGAAAGGTGAATGATGAGGAGGAAAGCAAGATGTTCGAAAATCTCCTGGAAGGTCGAT
>POCB01000016.1 GCA_002899805.1 Fervidicoccus sp. | reverse complement strand
AGATCTGGGTGAGCGTAGTCAACGCCGGTATCCACTATAGCTATCTTCACGCCGTTACCAGTTATTCCATATGAGGACTCGACGTAACCCGCCCCAATCAAGTTTCTGACATTGATAGTCTCCGGTTGCACTGAAGAAGTTGGATTCGTTCCCAAGTCATCCACAGCTTTGAAGTTGTTTGGCTCAAAGTTCGGAAGAGCCTTAATAGATATTCCCGTCGAAAAGGCTGTCCCTATGCCACTTATCTTGCTCGCAATGAGATCCGCAGGCCCGTAGAGACGCAACACATATCCAATGTTTTTCAGGTTCTCGGGTTTACCTAGAAGTATTGGAACCATATGTCCATGGAAGGAGAACTTCGTCGAGTTAAAAGTTGATACCATGTTCGATAGCTCTTGTTGTGGAATGCTTGAAGAAAGCGTCAAGGTAATCATTACTGTTTCATTGCCCATCTGTTGTAATGAAAGTATTCCCTTTTCCAGCGAAGTAGATGCTTCAGCATTCGAGGTGGTTCCGTTATATGCGAAAGCGCCGACCGGCAATGTCATTACGATTATTAGGAAAATGGATAGAGTTTTTATCAATATTTTATTTTCTCCAGTCAAAATGAAATTCACCTTTTTATATTTGATTTCTTTTTTATTCTCAATGTATAAAAGTTTAATGCTACTATTTTCCAATTGAACGACATTTTCTTTTCTATTTAAGTTCAATCTTGATATGAATAACCCTTTCTCTGGTAATACATCGAGTTTACATCTGAAGGCCTTGCCTTGAATGATATGGATAAACCTACAGCGAACAGAGTCATCTTTTCTATGCTTCCCATATCTTATGTTTGGGTGTTTGAATAGTGAGTGATGAATGGCCGCGAACTTCAATGGCTGGATTGAAGATGTGCCCCAAACTAACCATCTTAGGAAGAAGGCTTAAAGACAATTCTTAGCCACTCAGAATGCGAAGAAATTACCCCGAATGATTGATGTGAACCCGTGATCTTTTCTAGAAGAGCTATAGATCTCTTAGAACAGGGAGGAAGTCAATCGGAAAGGTTTTTAGGCTGAAGAGATAAAAGTTAGAAAAGCTGATCCTCATGTCTGAGAAAGGGAGCAGGAGGAGATTCCTCGCTATTTCTGAAGATGTCATCATGGATGCGATGACCGTAGGAGAGAAGATAGGAATACCCTTCACCATTCTTATCGAGAATGTATTGAGAGACGTGTTGAGAATAATGAAGTATAAGCCGGAGATATCAAGCGCAATAGCCTACGCGGATTCCCTCGACGACATCTTGAGGTTAGGAGGAATAGTCATGCCCTGGGAACTAGTGAAGAGGGTATTAGGGGATGTTGATGATTCGAGAAAGAAGGAGATGATGGAAGAACTCTATAGGATGTCCTCTTGGTACGGAGAGCTGGCTAAAGTGAAGAGAGGATCATCCCTCAACGAAGTGAAGAATGCCCTCTCTATATGGATCCCTTCCGCGAACCTAGATATCGCGGAGGAAAAGGGAGGAATTTACAAGGTCATAATATCTTTTCAGGACTCTCAGGATCCACTTTTAGATTTCACTGAGAAGATAGTTGAAGGACTAGCCAAAGGATACGGTTTAAAAATTTTGGACAAGGAGAGGAGGAGTTCGCTCGTAGTCTTCAGGATGGCTGGTTTCTATGAGTAGGAACAGAAAGACCGTCGCTATTGAGACAGAGCTAGTAGATGAGCTTTCCAAGTTCGCCAAAGAAAGAGGTATGACTCTCGCGGGATATGTGAGGACGATTTTTTCTTCTGCTATCCAAGCAGAGAAGGCTGGAATGTACCCTCCGAATCTAATAAAGGAAGCGATGGACTATGAAGTTCTCAAGAAGCTTGGGTTCGTTTTCATTCCCTCCGCTATCTTTCTCGATGAACTCCAAGAAAAAGAAATTGAAGAAATCGGGATCAATGTTGGTAGGGCCTTATCAGAGATATCTCCAAATCCGAGAGAGGTTTTCGAGAGATATGCTCTAAGCCTGAAGATCGCTTTTCCCAGAGATAGCTCTCTCCTTCTACCACCGGTCAGAGGAAATGGTTCAAAGCTCAGAAAGTTAGTCATAAGTATCGCGAAGGGGTTGGGACTAGAGGTGGAAGAGAGAGGAGAGATTTCTATAATTAAGCTTGGGAGTTCCTCCCTTTGATTATATTCAAAGCCTCTGAAGAAGTAACAATTTCAGCTCCATAGAGCTCTTTCATGGCTTTGAGCCCCTTCTCCTGTCCCTCTTCGCTCATTGACTCAACCAAATCCCTGGGGACGATTATCCTATATCCTCTGTAGAAGGCATCTGCCGCAGTGTGCATGACACATATATCAGTACTCACACCAGTTAAAATGAGGGTGTCGACTCCAAGCTCTCTGAGCAGAAGATCGAGGTCGGTCATGAAGAAGGCAGAATACCTCCTCTTCTCTATAACATAATCCCCCTCCTTCGGGGAAAGCTCTCTCACGATCTCAGCATCTTCGCTACCCTTAATAGCATGATCTCCCCATTTTCTCAACTCGAAGTCTATTCTCGGTAAATGAGAATCCTTCACATATATTATGAAGGCACCAGCCTCCCTCGCTTTTTCCAAGAACTCCGAAAGAGGAGAGACAATTCTCCTTGCCCTCTCGCTGCCAAGCCTGCCGGTAACAAACTCTTTGAGCATATCTATGACCAAAACGGCTGTTCTACCTTTCACGTCCGCTTCGAACTTCAATATTTTGGCTATGTTCTCTCTCTCGCTCTCCTCAGGTCCTTCGACCGAGATCCATGCTTTCAGAATCTCCTTTGCAAGTATGTCGCTTACGAGCCTACCGCTCATTGCTAGTATATTAGCGTCGTTCCAGAGCCTCGCTCCCCTCGCTGTTTCGGGGTCATTGCATAGAGCTGCCCTAACTCCTTTAACTTTGTTAGCTGCTATTGAGACCCCGGTCCCTGTATAGCACACTACTATACCCCAATCCACCTTTCCCGTCGAAACTAAAAGCCCCACTTCCCTTCCAACTTCGGGCCATGGTTCTGGCTTTCCTGTCTTCAATGAACCAACGGGATAAATCTCATAGCCCAAAGATTCGAGATACTGCTTTGCCATTGATGCAGCGGTGTACAAATCATCTGACCCAATAGCTACTCTCTTCCCCAGAG
>POCB01000204.1 GCA_002899805.1 Fervidicoccus sp. | reverse complement strand
CCTGAAGATAGCCACCACCAAGACAAGAGTATCTAGAAAAAAGATATATTTCTTGCCAACTGCACCACAACACAACGAGAAGCAATGATTAAGGGATTAATGCGTAAAAAACTTATCTTTTCAAAGCAAAACACGTTAATCGGTGGCTGGCATGAAGATATATATCAACCCCGATGTTAGTGGGGAAGAAGAGTTTGAGGTGGAGCTGGAGAAGATACTTGACCTCCTCTCAGAACTAGAGGAGCACTGCGACATAAGCAAGATAGTTGGTGCATTGATGGAGAAGCTGGATCAGCTAGCTAAAAACAACTCATACAGAGAGAGACTCGTGTGCGGAGAAGTAGAGGTAATAATGAGGAGAAGCATAAGCGACATAGAGGTGGAGATAAGAGAGAGAGAAGAGCTGGGAGAGGAAGAAGAGATATAAAAAACAAACTATTTAAAAATTTTTTGTTTAGAGACCTAGGTGCTACGCTGGTGCTCCTCCGCCACCTATCTTAACTCCCAGAGCCACTAGTATAACTACTATTACAGTGATAAGGACGTAGAGAATTGATAGACCGAGACCTCGCCCAAACACCGAGGAGAGCTGGTTAGAGAAGTTGCTCAATCCGCTGGCGGCTCCAGTATCACTTGGAACCAGTGGATTAATGTTTGCTAAGAAGAGGAAGACGAACGCAATGAGTATAGACACTATCCCTATTGTCATCAGTACTGAAGTAAAGATTGTCGCACCAGTTCTTATATCCGCCATAGCCATCTAGATCACCTCACCCACCGAATCTCACTCCAAACATTACTAGCACTGGTATTATTATGCTCGCAAGTATTATCAGGATAGATAGAGCAATAGTGTTGCTAGAAACACTAGTCAAGTTGCCAATAATATTATCAAGCTGGGTCTTCACAGCTGATGCACCAGGGACATTGTATGCTTGCCCAAGCAATGCATACACCAGCAATAGCAGTACTGCTACAATAGCAATACCTATCATAACGTCCCTGAACAGAGCAACACCTGAAGTCACATTTATGGACATTTTATCACCTTTTTCAAGTAGATATATGTTAAGGGAATATATAAGTCTTACCTAGAAGAGAGATTAGTGAACAATCGAAGTCGAAGCAGAGCAGAGGAAGAGAGACTAGGCACGTAGAGAAAGCTTCTTCACGACCCTGTAGAAAGCTAGGTAGCTTGTTTGAAGCTCCTGCCTCCTCACTTCTTTACCGAGCTTCTTTGAGAGCTCTGATGAAACAATTCTGTGCCTAGCTATCATATCAATAACTGGTCTCTCAATCTCTAGGAATCTTCTCCATAATCTCCTGATAGGCACACCCTCCTTGTATGGTTTGACGTATTTCTCGAAGAAGTACTTCTCCGCCTCCTCAACATCTGACTTCGTTAATTCAGAGAAGCTCTTCTTACCTGTTCTGTAGAGTGCTATCCAGTGAATAATCGTGGGCTTGGTATAGATCTTCCCCTCAGCCCTCAGTCTCTCAATAACTCTCTTAACCTTCCTCCTAACATCCTCAACATACTCCCTAGCCACAGCAACCTTGAGCTTGTGGTACAGCTGGATCATGTCCTTAAGAGACTTAATCTGCGACTCAAGAACCACACTCATAACAGCTGAGTCTGTGGATCCCTTCAGCCTCTCAAAGATCTCGATGACACGATTAAAAGCCTCAGAGATATCAGTGTCTCTAACAAACTCAAGTCTCCACCCCCTCTCGGCAAAGTATCTAATCAACTTCTCGTAGTGCTCAGGGTCAGCACACACTCTATCAATACTCTCAGCAACCATTATGCTGATGTTGTTAGCCTCCATGATCCTGAGAGCAGTGAGAAAAACAGGTCTCTGAAAAGGATCCTCTACACGAGAGACACCCACCTCATCAAGTCTTATGCAGTTGAGACCTCTCCTGCCGCAGTACTCTCTTATAACAAACCACTGGTTGTCAGGGTTCTCATCCTCCTGGCTAACCCTGATGTAAGCCACAGCTGTGGTAACCAACGAGGGTAGCCCTAAAACAATTGTTTTAGACAGAGAGGATTAAAACATTGCGAGTAATTAATGCTCGTGGTGTCTCGATACTATCTCAACCACTCTCTTTATCTTCTCCCTGAATCTCTCCTCACTAAATCTCCACGCTCTTCTCCTCAGCTCATCCCTCTCCTGCTGAGAAGCCTTCAGAGCCTCTCTCACTTTCATCGGTGTCTCAGAGATTGATGAGAACCTGTACTTCTCCGGAACAGTCTCTCTCGGCCCGCCAAGATCCCATGTAACGGGGACTGCACCAGTCGCCATAGCCTCGACAATTGCTATGCCGAAGTGCTCTCCTCTCATGCAGTGGAGAAGAACCTTTGCTCTGCACAGCACATCTCTCACCTGGTCTATTGATGGGTTCTCAATAATCTCAACATTCGGCAGATCCCTAGCCATGCTCCTCAGCTTATCCACGTACCCTTTTTCACTTGTTTTTGTGCTACCCATGATAATGAACCTTGCTTCTCTAACGCTCCTAGCCACGTAGAGGGCTAGCTCATGCATCTTGTCCCTGGACAATCTCCCCAGGCTCACAACAAGATCCTCTTTCTCCTCATCACAGAAGAACCTCCTGACATCAACCGGCGGATAAACAACTACGGCATCCACGCCATAGACACGTCTAATAGCCTCCCTACTGTAGTTGGAGTTTGTGAGGACAATAGATCTATCAACAGCGTACCTAGACACCTTATCCATAAAGAACCTGTACGGCTCAAAATACATTCTCCAAAAGCCACTGACATACTTGCTCGGGTACTCATTTCTGAGCTGAAGAGCCAGGGTCGGGAAATGAATATATTGAATAACCCCGGCACCACCCAGGTAAGGCAGTGGATCCCCATGAGTATTGATGACAAGCCCCCTCCTTCTATACACGTAGTATGGGATCATAGTCAAGATCCTCTTGTAGAGACCAAGCATCCCTAGTTTGACGCCGAGACTGACACTCCAACTAACCTTGTCCAGAACCCCTCTCCCAAAGAACCTGATGAAGCAATCATCTCTGAGAGCATCAACACTCACAACACCAACCCTGAAACCCATCTCGTGAAGAGCCTCGACAACATTAAGGAAAACCCTCTCCCCACCACCGCCACCGCACGGATCGTGGTGAACAACAACAGCCTCCCTAACCAACGGATCACCC
>POCB01000179.1 GCA_002899805.1 Fervidicoccus sp. | reverse complement strand
TCGGCGAAAACGATAGATGGAACATCGAGAGGCGTGATGGTATAATAGTCATTACTTACTCAAAGATGAGGACTGAAATGGATGGAGAAAGTAGGCTCATTCAGCGTACCGGTTAACGTAAGTTTCTATACAATAGAGCTCATCGTTCAGTAGCTTCTTCAGGAAGGTCTTGGTAGAGAATGAGACATCATTTCTACTTTGAGCTTCCTCTGCTTCGAAGAATTTAGCTTCGAGGGCATCGCTTGCTGCTCTGAGCTCTCCCCAAACTCTTTCGAAGAAAACATCGATCAAGATGTAGTGTCTCTTCACCGAGCCATCGACTCCATTCACTATGAGCTCATCAACGTTCACAATGCATTTTGGCTCCCCCTCGAGCCCGGTCTCCTCGTACAGCTCCCTCTTAACCCCTTCAAATATAGTTTCTCCCAGCTCCAGGTGACCTCCAGGAATGGCCCACTTTCCCATCTGCGGAGGAGCCCCTCTCTTGACGAGGAGGATCCTTCCATGTGAATCGAATACTATGGCGCCGACTCCTATCAGGGGTCTCCTTTTATTTTCCTCCATTTGCTCTCGCCACTCTCTCCTCTAGAGGTGACATTTTCAATTTTGATATTTCGCTTTCTGTGTATTTTCTCAGCTCATCAAAATCGACGTTGAATGTATACCAAGGATCTCTCTCTTCTTTCAGAATTTTAGAAAGCCTGCAGACATTGATCCCTATATTATAGGAATCAATCACAGCTGGTCCATTGTTAAGTACATCTTCATAAGAATGGTGATAAGCCAAGGCCCATGCTGGTATATGGCATCCATAGCTATTGAAAACGTCCATGAGGTAAGATATCGTTGTCGAGGTACCAGCATCGTTTCCAGTAGCTATGAAGGCAGCGACTTTGCCATCGAGGAGGCTCTTTCCATTGTGGAGAAGCATGTTTTCAAGGCTTGTCATCCTGTCTAAGAGAATCTTCACATGTCCTGGAACCATATACCAATATATTGGGGTAGAGAGGATTATCCCATCCGAAGAGATGAGCTTTTCGGCGATTTTATTGAAATCATCTCTTATGACGCATGGATACTTGCATGCCATGATATCATCTGAGACGCATCCGATGCAGGGCTTAATTTCGTAATCAGATATCCATATGATTTCGGTCAAGCATCCCATATCCTTTGCTCCTTTTTCGGCGATGAAAGCTAGCTTTGTTGAATTTCCATACCTTCGGGGAGATCCTTCAATGATGACAACTTTTGGGGTATTCAAAAACCACCACCTCACTCTTCTAGCCATTCTTTCAGCCAGTTCATTTCATCTCTTAGCCTCGTCTCTGGACCATGACCTGGGTAAAGGATAGCATCTTCTACTATCCTATCTTTGATCATTTTCAGGCTTTTTTTGAGCATCTCCTCATTCCCTCCCGGAAAGTCCGTCCTCCCAACGAATCCTCTGAATAGAGTATCACCCGTGAAAGCGATGGTCCCGCTTCTGTCAAGTAGTACAACGCTTCCAGGCGTGTGACCAGGGGTCCTGAGTACCTCGAGGCTCAATTCTCCGGAAATAGATAGATTGCCTTCTTTGGATAGATCTATATCTGCCCAGAATTCGCACCCCTTCCAGGCAATTCCGAGCCTACTAATGGCTTCTCTTCCAAGATCGAGCAGGAAAAGGTCTTCCGAGCTCATGGCTATGTTCACTCCGTACTTTCTAGAAAGCTGTCCGGATGAGCAGGCATGATCGAAGTGTCCATGGGTTAGGACAATTAAATTGAGCTCAATATTTTCTCTGTCCAATGTTTCGATTATCTCTCTCGGGTCTTCTCCAGGATCTATTACCACTGCTGTGCTCTCTTCCGCTGGCTTAACTATATAGCTGTTAGTCTTGAGCACGCCATGGGTCAACCTTATAATTTCGAGGTCTTCTATGAGGAACTTCTCTCTTTGAACGCTCAAAAATGACACCATCGTTTATTTTCCCCAAATTCAGTTAATAATCGTTGAAGGTGGAGAGGCAAATGGGATTGATAGTAAAAAATCACATTCTCAGCCTCAGAACAGAGAAAGGGATTGAGCTCATAGACATAACAGAGAAAGTTGAAGAGTTAGTCAAATCCTCGGGCGTGAAGGAGGGAATGTGTATCGTCAGTGCACCACACGCAACAGCTTCAATAGTCCTCAATGAAAATGAGACGGGGTTGATAGAAGATTTGAAAGAACTGATAGAGGAACTCTTTCCCAGAAATGGCAAGTATAGACACAACCTCATAGACGACAACGCTTCAGCACATTTGGCATCGTCTTTTCTTGGAAGTTCGAAGGTCATTCCTATCTCTGGAGGAAAGCTGCTGAGAGGAACTTGGCAGAACATTCTATTCCTTGAGCTCGATGGACCCAGATCCCGAAGAGAAGCTGTGATAACTATAATGGGTGTGAACGATGATAGAGAGAATGAGTGAAGAAGAAAGGAGAATCGTAGAGAAAATTGAGAATATCGCAAGAAAACTCTATCCCCCATTTGGTACCCATGGATGGGATCACGTGCAGAGGGTCTGCAACTTATCTATCGAGATAGCAGAGAAGGAAAAAGAAGCCATCGAGGAATTCCCCCTATTGCTTTCCTGCCTTCTCCACGATATAGCGAGGGTGAAAGAAGGAGGAGATCATGCGCTTGAAAGTTCCAAAGTAGCGAAAGAATTACTCATCTGTCTCAATGTAAAAGATGAGGTAATTGGCAAGGTCGTAGATGCAATTTCTTCCCACAGCTACTCAGCTGGAAGGATCCCCACAACTCCAGAAGGAAGGGTGCTCAGCGATGCCGATAAGATTGATGCACTCGGAGCAATAGGGGTAGCGAGAGTATTTGAATACTCTGGTGCCAATGGAAGGTCTCTCGATGAGAGCATCGCACATTTCAGAGATAAAATCCTCAAGTTGCCAGAACTCATGCTGACGGAGGAAGGGAGGAAGATCGCCAGAGAGAGGGCGCTCTTCGTCGAAGAGTTCCTCAGGAAACTTGAAGCAGAGATCAGAGAAACAGCGAAATGAGTTGACCTGCTGTCTAGGTCTTTTGAAAATAGCAAATGCTATAAGATAGCAAACGAAAATAGAGTTAGGTGATTGTCTGTGGGCGGGAAGAAAGCGATCATAATAGGAGTAGGTACAGGTATGGGAAGGTCTATAGCGCTTTCTCTAGCTTCTAGGGGCTGG
>POCB01000037.1 GCA_002899805.1 Fervidicoccus sp. | reverse complement strand
CTTCTCTTGAGCTTTTATGTTCAGGGCCTCGAAGAATTTCTTCTTTACCTCTAGTGTGCTATGTAGCATATCCACTCTCCTAAGTATTTCTCCCAGCTCGGCACTGATTTCAGCTATCCTTTTATCAGTGAATTGCTTGAGTTTTTCCAAATTATCGAAATCTATCATTGTTGATTGAACGCTCATTGTTCGAAGACACCTCTATAAGTTCATATAAGAGTAGATTGTTTTTTTATTATTTAAATATAATCGTTATTTTTAATCTACGGGAGATTGCAAAGCTTTTCTGTAGATGTATAGTGCTGCTGCTACTGTGGCACTGGCAAGTAGAGAGGTATATAAAATTCCATATATAGACAATATACTGGCAATGAACGAACCTATTATTGCTCCTAAGCTTGTCATAGCGTTCATCTTACTGACAGACTCTCCTTTCTTTTCTGGTGTAGAGTGCATCATCGATATTACAGGAAGGGATGCAGAGATGCCCGCCCAAGTCGCCCCAATAGATACGTAGAGTGTGCCAAACACAATCGATGGAGAGAAGATCCTTGTTGTCAATGGAAGAAGAAAGAGAAATGGTCTGAAGGAGACTGAAGTAATTAGCACTCTCCAAGTCTGTTCCCAATCCCCAACAGCTTTTTTGGTGAAGTCATATAGTAATAGCGTAGTAAAGTTGCTCAATAGATAGAAGGCATAGATGTCCTTGTCACTATAGCCAAGCATCCTCAAATAAGCCGGCATTGGTGTGAAGAATATGTTTATAGCAGTGAAGAGAACAATGGTTCCCAATAGGGTGAGCGTAGAGGCCCTGCTCATCTTAGCCCTCATCATTTTCCTCATTTCCTTTCCAACTTCTCCAAAGGATATGAGTTTTTCCCAATGGATTATTTCAGCTGGGAGAGTTCTCATCCTACCAACAAGATGAGAGAGCATTGGAGCTAGAGCAACCTTTTCGGGCATCTTCGCTTTGAATTTTGAAGGTAACGTTAATGAGAAGGGGGCAAAGAAGAGTAAAATGCTACCATTGAGGATCAGAATAATAGAGGAAGGGAGAAATCCGAGGAAAGAAGCCGTGAGGTATCCGAATATAGTACCTAAGCTCACAAGGATGTTATAACGAGTAACTGCTACATTATCTTTCATTAAATGGTTCACCAAAGCTGCTGTGAGTGTTGGAGATCCGAGAGCCGCACCAGAACCGAATACAGCATTCATCGCTATTACAGCATAGGGATTTTCGAGAAGAGCCATAGATATTGAGGAAACTCCTATTATAACGAAAGATGCGAGGATGAGTTCACTAATAGAAAGCCTTTTGTATGCGATCTTTCCGTAATAATAACTCGTAAGTGTGTAGAACAAGTTATAGGCTAAGGTAGTCAGAGAGAGCAAAGCTGGTGATCCTGAGAGGGAATAAACTCTCAACCCTGATGTCAAATTTATTACGGCAGTAGTGAAGCTGAAGGCGAAAACGCTTGCTGAAATTATCCTCATTGGCTTGTCCAAAATGCTTCACCTCATTCGTTAGGAGAGCCTCGTTCCGATTTCACAGCAACGTCTAACGTTTTGTTCAATGGTTACCGGAAGTCTTTTTCTGTTTTAACAAAATAGAGTTAATATTAACTATCATTCACTTCGTTTTTTGAAAATAAGATTTCTTGAAGACCTCTCAGTAAGTAAAAAATGAGAGTAGAGAGTAGTAGAGTACAGTGAATAGGATTACGGAAAGAGCCGCTGGGAGCATGTACTTATAGCTACTCACAACACCTCTTCTGAAATAATTGGACGTATATATTAAGCACAAGTGAGTAGGAGATATCGTATAAGATATAAAGCTACTCGTATAGATAAGAGAAGCTTCATAGATAGATATCTGATGGAAGGAGGAAATTATGGGAGCTACTGTTACAATGCCCGTCACGGTGGATGATGTTAGCCCTGAGAGAACTCCAGGGACGATTGTTTCGAGAAGGATCAGTGGGATTGAGCTGCTTTTGATGGCATCAGCTATAGCAAAAGATGCTCCGGTGTCTACGATAGAGTGCTGGAGTAGCATTATAGAAAAGGAAGATGTCGCTAGCGAAATTACCATTCTACTCTTTAGAGATCCTAGAACCTGTTCCCTTTTTGGTTTTAATAATAGAACAAGAGTGATGATTCCAATGGAAACTCCTATTGGTATACCATAACTACCAATCAATCCATTGAGAACAAGAGAAGATATTATTGAGATAAAAAGAGGCGTTCCGCTAATCCAGAGACTCATACTGTACTTGAAATTCTCGAAACCTCTGTTTTTGAAATTCTTCATATAGAAAAATCCTGATACTGCCATAGCTATAGCGATTGGAAGTTGAAGTATAGCAAGGGAAATTGGGTCATAGTTGAATGTAGCCGAAGCAATGATAAGTGATTGACCCATTGGGTAGAAGAGAAAGAGAACATGCCTAAACCAGACATTTAAAAACACCATGAGGTCTGGTGCAATTGAGAGTTCCCTTCCAACAGCATCAACAATGGGAGCAGACATGAGAGCACCTCCTGCTATTGGAAGGAGCCCAAGAAGTGCTGGAACTAAGGCTATGATGCTTTTGGGGCTTTTAATCTTCGAAGCAACTCCTCTGCTAAACTCAGATATAGCGCCTGTTCTTGTATAGAGCTCAGCAAATATAGAAATTGTAAAAGAAGCCGATAGAAGAAAGAGGGTCCTCTCATCCTCAATTGTCCTTTTTATAATAGATAATGTGCTTGTGCCTGAGAAATAAGCCAAAATTATGGATGCCCCTGCTAAAAGTGCGATGTTTATGTCAACCTTCAGATAAACCATTGCTATTATCGTTGCAAAGGCCGCAATTATAATCGCTAGCTCAATCATCACGTCTCACGTCTCTTTTATGGGGATTGAAAAAACTCCTTTTTAAATATCTTGAGTATTTTTTTGAAACATGTTATTATTATCTAATCCGAATATAGCATCAAAAGAGCATAAAATATCAAAGCTGAAAATAATAGTTTCTTTTAATTTAAATTTGCTAGATTTTTGGGAAGATTATCAACGATATTTTAAATTGTTCCGATAACTGTATGTAGAGCTTCCATGGATTTAAAACGTTATACCCCCTCTCATAGAGAGGAAGAAAGGCAACTTTTTATCGATTCCGAAACAATTTCAACAATTTCATCTCCATCAGCTTTCCCAGAAATATAGGGGATTTCGCACATCTCAATTCCGTTCTGAGCAGAAAATTCTCCGAGATATGTAGACCATTTGCGTTGCTTTTCTTTTTCCTCTTCCAATGCTGGACAGCCTTGACAAACATTCTCACTTATAACTTTGTTCAAAAACAGCTTTTTTGGTCTTATCCCAAAAAAGGAGAATTCTTGAAACAAATATGTGGTAATTCCATAACTAAAAGAATCTGGGTTAGCTACTACATACACATCATGAGCATCTGAGGAAAGAAAGGAGAGGAGAGATTTTGCCAGTTCTCTCCATTCTTCAATCAGCTTTAGTGGATCCTTGTCTTTTTTCCTTTTCAAGCTTTCAAGTGAACTTTTTATTTTCAAGTATAGCTTTGAAGCTTCTCCAAGATGCGAGTAAAACTCACTTTCTAATTCGAGTAATCTGATGCTTCCGCCAGCTGCCATCGTATCCCATACAATTACATCATATGTGTCATTTCTCCATATCTCCCAGATGTAATATATCGAAAATTCATCAGAGATCCCCGGGGCACCGGCAATATAGTCAATTATTTCTTCTCCCACTGGTAGGAATGATGAGATAACACTGTAGACTTCTTTTCCAAACCTCTTTTTCCATAAGTTCCTAACCTCATTTTCGCTCAAGAAAACGGTTTCAAAGTTCTCTATATTTTTAAATGTTTGTGTATTTTTTGGAACAATATCTGTAGAAATGTATAAGGTTCTAAATCCTTCTTTAGCTAGAAGCTTCGTTAAAGCAATAGAAAGCGTAGTTTTTCCAACTCCTCCCTTTCCCCAAAAGCTGATAAGCTTATTCAATATTCATCACTATGAAAAGAAATAAGAGATAAACCTAACTATAATCTTTATTTTCTGGGAAGAAAATTTTTTGTCTGAATACATTCAGTTGAAAAGAGAGCGGGGGTGCCCGAGCATGGCCAAAGGGGTCGGATTCAGGCTCCGATGGAGAAGTCCTGCGTGGGTTCAAATCCCACCCCCCGCACTTCCGTAAGATAAAAGTATAGCTAAACCAGGATTTAGTAGCATTGGAATTTTTGCTGAATAAAAATTTGGGGATTCGAGGCATTATCTGGTGATGTATCTCTCTAGGTAGTCTTCTATTTCCCTGCGATAAGGGGAAGAAGAAGAACCATGTTTCAGAGATTTTAGACTTCCAGCAACTACTGCCATACCAACACACTTTCCCACATCTCCAGTTTCGATATAACATCCGTTGAAAGTAGCGTCAAAAGCGTCTCCTGCTCCAGTCGTATCCACTGGGTTAATTCTCGGCGCTTGGGCAGAAAAAATCTCGCCTTCGAAATAGGCAGCCCCTCCTCTGGCTCCTTTTTTCAAGATAAATATTTTCTCCTTATTCTGTGAAGCTTTTTTTATTTCTTCTTCCGCATTTCGTCCAAAAAGCCTTTCAGCTTCGCTCTCGTTCAAAAAAACCACATCAGCTTCATCCATAACTTCCTTTATCTTTTCTTCGTTTCCTCTAGTCTCAGTTCCAGGATCATATGATAAGAGAATCTCTTTTCTCTTTTCTTTTATCTTAGAAGCCGCTTCTCTGAATAATATTGGATTAACACTAGAGAAATGAGCGATCCGAGGAACTGGTTCAGCAAGTATCCCCTTAGAAGCTATTTCTGAACTCAGTAGAAGGTTAGTTCCCCTGAAGGTTATGAGCCTTCTCTGCTCCCCTTCTACGTTCAATATGGTCGAAAAACCAGGAACTCCCTCCTCAAAGACTTTTATATGCTTCGTATCTATTCCTTCCTCCTTCAATTCGTTCAAAAACCCAAGTCCGAGGAAAATCTTACTTGTTACTCCAATGAGCCTCGAAGAATGGCCAAACCTTGATGCCGCAACTGAGTAATTAAGGGCCCCTCCTCCCTTACCCATCAAGAAGCTCCTCGCTTTAATAGCTTCGTCTGGAGACGGAAGCTTTTCCAAGTAAATGGTAATATCGATGTTGATGTTTCCTACCGCTGCATGAAGGAACTCTTGATTTCTGCTCATTGTATCACCTTAGTAACGATGGGAAAAAGAACTTCTTTCCCTCTCTTCTTTTGATCTCGTCCCACTCGTGTAGTATTCTCACCGCTTCATTTGCCACCGCTATAGCATCCTCGATCCCCTTTCCCGGTGAGAATTCGTTGCTTTGCCTTTGTGCTATCGCAGCACAAACAGCACCACCTCTAGCTCCATAAATATTTGAAAGGGTAAGTATAGTTGAAGATTCCATCTCAAAGTTCAACACGTTTGCCATTCTCATATCATCCAAAATATTCCTAGCGAAAGAGGGGAAATAATTCTTGAACCCAGGTCTGCTCTGTCCCAAGTAGAAACTATCGGTTGAAGCCGTTATTCCTACCCAATACCTAACTCCAAGGGACTCAGCAGCTTCGATTAGAGCCATGACGACTTCAGGGCTCGCTGAGGCTGGATACTCCGGAATGACGTATTGTTTGCTTGTTCCTTCTAACCGAACAGAAGCGGAAGTTATTATGAGATCTCCTGTCTCTATATATGGCTGGATCGCTCCTGTCGTACCCACCCTTATGAAGGTGTGTGCACCAACCCTTAGAAGCTCCTCAACCGCTATAGCCGTGCTTGGTGCCCCAATCCCTGTGGAAGTAACAGAAATAAAGTTCCCTTTATATTTTCCGGAATACGTTGTATACTCTCTGTGCCTTGCTATGAGCCAGCTCTCATCCCAGGTCTTCGCTATTTTATCTGCTCTAGCTGGATCGCCAGGGAGCAAAACATAACTGGATACTTCTCCTGGACCAACCATTATATGATACATTTTTCCTTCAATAACAGGAGAGTCCGCTTTCCCACTACCCAATTTAAAACACCTCTCTCAAGGATTAAGCCTTATATAACTCTTTTTGAATGAACCACCTTCTTCATAATAAACTATTACCTCTTTTATAACTTCTGGAGGAAGTTTTATGTAGTACCTCATTGATTCTCCAGGTCCGACTTCAAATGTCTTGTCTATTGATTCGCTTATGTATCTCCTTCCACCTCTTTCTTCTTCCTCTTTCTTCAAAGGTTGAGTGTATATGTAATAAGTAAACTCTATTTTCCAAATTTTCACTAAGAAGCTTCCGTTATTTGTAATCTTGAGGAAACCTTTGTTGTCTACTTCTATGGTTATCAAATCGGCCCCCTTCGAAAACCAAATATTAGTTTTCCTTTATGATCTATTCAGCATTTATATTTTAGGGAAAGACTTTCAGCAACATAGTTCCTATTTCAATTTCTTTGACGCTATTGGCAAATGCTAGAGCGTCAGAAAGCCTCTTGGAAGAGGAGGAATAGATCGTGTAAAGGGGTTCTCCAGGGCGAACTCTATTTCCAATTTTTACATAGAGCTTCACTCCAGCAGCCTTGTCAAATGGTGCCCCAGCCAGTCTTGCAATGGTGCTGAAAGCCTTGTTATCTATGAACGTTACAGCACCGCTCTTATTTGAGTATATAGTCTCTTTATAGTCTCCAAGCGGTATGTCATCGGGCTTCTTGTTTGGATCTCCTCCCTGCCACTCTATTATCTTTTTAAAAGCTTCATATGACTTCCCGTTAAGAAACGCTTCTTTCGCGAAAGCCTCACCTTCCCCCACGTTTGCTTTTCCAGCTAATTCATATAGCGCCCCTGCTATATGCATAGCCTTGTCCATGAGGCTTGGAGAGGCCTCCTTCTTTATGAGAGCTGTAAGTGCTTCCATAGCTTCGAGATTTGGACCTATGGTATATCCAATAGGTTCTCCTCCAAAAGTTATTAGTGCTTTGACTCTCATGCCGAACTTGCCTCCCTGCCTCACAAATATAGAAGCTAAATTCTCAGCTTCAGTCTCAGTAGAAAGCTTTGTCCCCCTCCCTACTGGAAGATCCACTACAAGCCCTGAAATACCTAGAGCAACTTTTTTCGAGAGTATGCTAGCTACAACTTGAGAGGGTGGATCTAGAAGAAGTCTCCTTTCTATCCTTACCATTATATCGTCAGCTGGGGCAAGGTTCAACTGACCAGTCCATGCTATTGTACCACCAGCTTTATCCACAGCATTTTTTATCTCTTCAGTTGTTAGTGAGACATTCGCGAGGACTTCCATGGTATCTGCTGTACCACTTGGAGAAGTTATTGCCCTGCTACTTGTCTTAGGAACTTTGAGACCTAATGCGACTGCAGTAGGAACAGCAACCATCGCCACCTTACTGTTTCCTGGTACACCTCCTATGCTATGTTCATCGTAGACAGGGTAAGGAAAAGTGATCTTGGTTCCTGTCTCAACCATCGCCCTTATAAGGTTGGTAGTTTCATCATCATCCATCCCCAACGTTGACTGCAGTGTAATGAATTCTGCTATGGCTGACTCATCGAGTATTCCGGTAACCATGTCAGCAACCAGCTTCCTTATTTCGTCTTCACTCAGTTTTTTCCCTCCCATCTTCTTGAGAAGTATTGAAATGCTCTCTGAATCACTTGTTCCCTCTACTCCTATTTCTTCCCCATCACCAAGCTTGAGAAGTTTCGCTATCTCTTTTGGTATTCCTATTTCCCCTCGAGAAACAAGTTCGGAAGTGATCATGGGAGAAAAAGCTATGAGAGATGACCCGTTTTGCTTGAGAAGTACTCTAGATTCAACGTCTATTCCAAGCGACTTCGCATCTTCCTCATTTATGATGGCAACATTGCTCACATATGTGATGTCCAGGACTCTTACCTTCATTTCAGATCTCCTTGACAAGGGAGAATTTATTACAATTGTCAATTATAAAAACTTTATCCTCAATATTCTGAAAATATGTGTTATCAAAAATACAAGAACAAAGATCTTCAAAAGAGCAGACGACTCCTGTTGATAAATATTTTAATGTTTCTCAAGTTCATCTTTAGCTAAGATGAGCGCCTCTCTCAATGCATCGAGCGGATCTTTCCCTTCATGAATTATTAACCTCATCAGAATTTCATAATGCCTTTTGATCTCCTTTCTGTAATTTTCAATTTCTTCCCATGGGGGCTGAGTTTCCTCCCCCTTTCCTACACCAGGGCATTCTTCGTCAAGAGCGAGCAAATTGCCTGAGAGTTTAACAATCTTAAGAGGATAGAGCCTGCATTTCATCGGACGTGCTTCATATATCTTGCAATAAGTTTTCCCTTCATGGTCAAAACCCAAAAAAACACATCTCCCTTTCATATCTCCTTGAAGTGTCATTACAGGGATCATGTCAGCGAGTATTACCTTGAGGTAGGTTCTAATGAATTCTTCAACCCCTACTCCAACCTTCTTAGCCATTCTGACTGCGTCAAAAATAGTCACTGATACATTGGGACCAGTACCACAGCAGAGATCACAGCGCTCACAACTGAACCGGAATTTCTCTTGGGCTCCAAGCAGTCTCAACTTTCCCAACTTTTTCGCCTTCTCAACTATTCTTTAGACCCGATAATAACTTTCGCTTTGATTAAATAAAATATAGAAAATGAGCTACAATGGATGTTCAAAAAGATGATGTTGTACAGGATTATAGATAATCAATTTGTTGAGTTCTGCGAGGCGAGTTTAACAATAACTGGGAAAAAGATCTCGGAGTCTTCCCACTTAGTACTTCCCGAATCCTTCCAAATCTCTCTTTCTTCGTTTCCAGCTCCCAAATATCTCATAACAGATATTACTACCGTCTCTGAGTCCGCATTTGGTATTTCTCTGTATATATCTTCCAAAAGACGGAGACCTTTTTCGAATGTTTCCTTATTGGCATTGATCTTCTTCATCTTCGCAATCAGCTTCGATCTGGCTTCGAGAATGTAAATGTTCATGTTCCCAGCCACGATCTGATCCTAAATAAGGATATAATATGAAGATTTTGCTCATCGATTTACCCTTATTATAAGGGAAAAGATATTACTCTGCAACATAATAACGGGTAAATGGCAATGCTGTTTCCTTTAAAGTACTCTTGCGTTTACTATCGCTGAGGGGTATTGAATTGAAAGTTTTTGAGAAACAGGAGCAGAATGTTTTATTATTGCTTCGGCCCTACACGAGAGATTGGGTAAAGGAATCGTTCGGAAATCTCACAGAACCACAGATAAAAGCAATCCCTCTCATAAAGTCGGGAGAGAATGTGCTGATTTCCAGCCCGACGGGTACAGGAAAAACTCTAGCCGCATTTCTGGGAATTATAGATGAGCTATATGGATTAGCAGAGGAGGGCAAGCTCGAGGAAAAAATTTACGCAATATATATATCTCCTTTGAGGGCTCTCAATAACGATATCAGAAGGAATCTCAAGGAACCGATTGAAGGGATAAGAAAAATCGCTATAGAAAAATACAGCATAGAGTTACCTGAGCTAAAAGTATCTGTGAGAACTAGTGATACTACTGAAAGCGAGAGGCAAGCAATGGTTAGAAGACCTCCTCACTTCCTTATTACAACTCCCGAGTCTCTTTCACTCATTTTAGTATCTCCCAGATTCAGAGAAAGATTGAAAGATGTAAAATGGGTAATTGTAGATGAAATCCACGAGATGGCCTCTTCTAAGAGAGGGACTAGTTTGTCATTGATGCTCGAGAGGCTCGAATGGCTTGTGGGAAAGCCTCTTCAGAGGATTGGGCTAAGCGCAACTATAGCCCCACTCGCTGAAATTGCGAGGTTTCTCGGTGGATATGAGGATGATGGAAGTCCAAGGAAGGTGAAAATTGTTGATGCTAGGTTCAAGAAACCATTCGACATAAAGGTCATTCTTCCGATTGAGAATTTAATGCGCTCTACAAGCGAGGAGCTAAACGAAGCTATCTACAGAACGATCGCAGACCTCGTTTTGAAGCATAGGTCCACGCTCATATTTACGAATACAAGAAGCGCTACTGAAAGGGTCGTTTACAAGCTCAAATCAATTCTAAGTAGCAATTCAATGATAAGCATGGATGATATAGAGGCACATCATAGTAGTTTGAGCAGAAACATAAGGCTTGAAGTTGAAGAGAAGTTGAAGAGAGGAGAGCTCAAGGTTGTAGTTTCTTCAACTTCCCTAGAAATGGGTATAGATATAGGATATATAGATCTGGTACTTCTTCTCAGTAGCCCCAAAAGCGTTAGCAGACTTCTGCAGAGAGTGGGCAGAGCTGGACATAGACTTTCCGATATAAGTAAAGGGAGGATAGTTGTTGTCGATAGAGATGATTTGGTTGAGTGCACAGTTCTCGCTGAGGCAGCAAAGCAAAGAAAAATAGATAAAGCATCGATCCCCATGAAGCCTTTGGATGTATTGGCTCAACAGATTGTAGCAATGAGCTTGGAGAGCAAATGGAATGTTGAAGATGCTTACAGGCTCGTGAAAAGATCCTTCCCTTACCATGATTTAAGCGAAGAAGAATTCGAAGAAGTCCTCAGGTACTTGGGTGGAGAAAATAAAGCCTTAGAAGAGAGTAACGTTTATAGAAAGATCTGGTACGATCCCGTTGAGAGGACTTTCGGAAAGAAGAAAGGTGCTCGTATGATATTTTACCTCAATCAAGGAACTATTCCAGACGAAGCTAAAATGAAAGTTTATCTAAAAGGAAAAATCTATATTGGAGATCTCGACGAGGGATTCGTTCAGATACTATCTCCTGGAGATATATTTGTTCTTGGAGGAAGAACCTTCAGGTTTTTAAGATTGAGTGGGAGCAGAGTCTATGTAGATAGTGCTGAAGGCCTCAGACCAACGGTGCCTTCTTGGTTTAGTGAGATGCTCCCTTTGGCTTTCGACTCTGCTCTTCTTGTTGGGGCATTCAGAAGAAGAGTTGCTGAGTTGCTCGAGAATCATGGAATGAGAGTTGAAGAAGTAGCACAGGAAATAGCAAAGGAGATGGAACTTGATTATGGAGCTGCAAGGGAGATAGTACAATATGTAAAGGAGCAGTACTTGTTTTCTGGCGGAATTATTGCAAGCGACAGAACAATCCATATAGAAATATATGATGATGAAAGAGGAAGAAATTTAATATTTCATTCCCTGTTTGGAAGAAGAACTAACGATGCACTCTCAAGGGCATATGCATTGAAACTTTCAGAGATGATTGGAGCACCTGTGAGAGTTACAGTGAGTGACAATGCTTTCGTTCTTACAATAGCTGGAAAACCTGAATTGGACGTAATAAAACTCGTTAGAAGTTTGAGCTCTAGAGAGATCGAGGATGTCCTCAAAAAGGCATTGATGAACACAGAACTACTCAAGAGAAGATTCAGGCATTGCGCACAACGTGCTCTGATGATACTGAGAAACTACAAAGGTTGGGAGCGGTCTCCACATAGAATGCAACTGAGCGCACAAACAATTCTCGAAGCAGTGAAGAATGACCCGAAAAATGTTGTTCTGAGGGAGACGTTCAGAGAGATCATGGAAGACCTTATGGATGTAAAAGCAGCGAGAAAAGTTCTAAGTTGGATTGAAAGGGGGAAAGTCGATGTGAAAATAACAGGTCCCAATGATCTGCCGAGTCCGTTTGCTCATCACATAATTGCTATAGGCTACCAGGACATAGTACTAATGGAAGACAGAAAGAAGCTCTTGATGTCATTGCATGAAAGGGTCATCAAGAAGCTAAGAGAGAGAGGGTTATTATGATTTTTTTGATTTTTCATGAGTTGCTAGACGGAGCAACTTTTTCTTCAGCGCTTTTCTTCTTTCTTGGAAACACACTCACTTCGAGCGATGAGAGGAGATATCCGAATATTGAACCGAATAGGAATGAATAAAGCAAAATATACGAACCCACATAATGATAGTAGATAATTGAAGCCAAAATTCCAGAAGCTGTGTAAGAAACTATAAAGATGATTGAAGCGAAGAAAATTCGAGAAAGCCAACTCAGTACCGAAATTGCAGTTATACCTATCACTTCAATGCCCTCAGCTGCTATCCTGCCTTCCAGTATGGAGTTCACAAAATATATGAATGCTGAAAAAATCAAACCTAAAAGCGCCCCTCCAGCGAAATCGCCACCCTCTTCTTCAAGAAATTCTCTTCTCTCTTCCCAGATGTCTCTTTCAGGCATGGAAATAATCCCCTTCAATCAGCTCCTAGCATAGTGTTTCTGTTATTTGAGAGATCTTCTCCTATGTAGAGATCTTCTTTTCCTTCATAAAAGTATTAAGTCAGGCTTTATTATTTTCTCCTGATCTTTAAATAGAAGTTAGCAGAGGTTGAGAAAGATGAAAATAGGAATAATAGGATTTGGAAACTTGGGAAGCGCGATTGCTCAAAAGCTCTTGGAAGAAGGTCATGAGATCTTCGGATGGAACAGGACTCCTGAAAAAGTTTCTAAAATAAAAGGTGCTAGAGTACTTTCTTCTCCATGGGAGGTTGTGAGGAGCTCCGATGTTACGTTCACAATCCTCAGTGACGACGAAGCAGTTGAGGAAGTTCTTCTCAAAGATAAGGAAAAACTGAGTGAACTCCCGGAAGGGTCGATAATTGCAAACATTTCGACAATAACTCCTTACATGAGTATGAGACTTGAGAGAGAGCTAGGGAAGGCAAAATTGAGATATGCTGAATCTCCCGTGTTGGGAGGACCCCAAGCGGCGTTGAGCAAAAATCTGATATCGTTGCTAGGAGGTAAAAAGGAAATTGCTGATTTTATTGCTTCAATAATGCGCGGTGTTTCACGAGAAGTTTTTTATATAGGAGAAGTTCCAAAAGCATCCGCTCTAAAGCTTGTATTTAATTCGGGCACATTCACAGCAGTAGAACTCATAGGAGAGATGCTTTCACTGGCCTCTTCTTGGAATATAGATGCTGAAATCGTGAAAAACGTTGCCTCGAAAACAGTCCTCTCTCAAATTTTCTCTACCTACCTGGACAGAGGTCTAGATCCCAATTTTCCTCCATACTTCTACTTGGAACTCGCTGCAAAGGATCTCTCTTATGCTATTTATTCTGGGAGAAAAGGAGGCAGCTTTACTCCTGCAATAGCTGGCGCTTATGAAGCATACATTTCGGCTGTAAAGTCGGGATTAGGAAAAAGGTATTATGGCGCCATAATAAGGTATCTCCTTGGAAAATGAGGTGGATTTGATGAGCTCAGAAGAGGATCTCAAGAGACTGCTAGACAAACTTATAGCTGATATAATTTCAAAAATTTCACTGGAACCGGAACAAGGAACTCACGAAGTGGGTCCTACTTCCCCAAACGGAATATATTTTTTAGATGGAGATAGTTGGAAGCTCTTAAGAAGTGAAGGGCTTCCCTTGCATCCCGGGGAAAGAGGAGATGGGATCTATGTATTTTACTTCGATAACACGAAGTGCCCGGCTTGTAGAAGGTTCGATACCGAGTGGTTTCCGTTTGTAAAAGAGAATGCTAACAAAGCGATGTACTTCATAATTCTTTGTGATTGGTTTGCGAGGGAATGCAGTTCAAAGGCCGCATCTCTCACGTTCATGCTCCATGAGGTAAGAGCATCTCCCACTACGATCTTCTTTAAAGTGAAGAATGGGGAGGTGAGGAAACAGGAAAAAATCGAGGGAGTAGTGAGTAAACAGAAACTGGAAGAAGCTTTAGCTAAAATAGTCAAAGAATAGATCAGAATAGCTACTTGTAATATTCAATCACTCCCTGATGTTTTTCCAAAAGCTCTTTCGGTTAACAGCAATAAAAGACCAGCGATAGTGAGTACCATTCCAAAGATAGTCTCTTCTTCTACTTTTTGATCCAGTATGATGTAACTGAGGAGAGTTGCTCCAAATGGTTCTCCAAGAGCTATTGAAGTCACAAAAGAGGCCTTCTCAACGCTTAATAAGTAATTCATCACAGTATGTCCTCCAATCATAGGTATGATCGCAAGAGCAACCAAAAATATCCAGCTGTTCAGATTAAAAGGAAGAATGGGGACTCTCCACAGTAATCCTGCTATAAATACGATAAAAGCAGCCGTTAGATATGTTGGAAGAACGTATTGACTCAGTTCTGTTCCTCTTTTTCTAGCGATCCTTCCTAGGAAGAAGTAGCCTCCAGCAAAGAATGAAGCTATTCCTGCTAGCGCTATTCCTTCTATTCCTCTCATCCCAGAAATAAATGTGGGCCTCACTGTAAGCAACACACCTATAAAAGCCATGAGCATCCCAACTATCTGCTTTGTCATCACCCTCTCTCTCAGAAAAGCAACTTCCATCAATAATATTATAGCAGGATAGGTTACAACGATAGTTGTGCTCAGTGCAACGGAGATCAGGAAAAGAGATTCCATCCAGAGAAGGAAATGCATGCCTAAGAGAATACCTGAAACAACTGTAATCAATGAAAATCTGATAGAAATTTTTTTGTTGTGTATGTAAGCAGATGCGGTTAAGATAGCGAAAGAAATGAAGAGCCTCCAAAAAGCGGCAGCAAACGCATTTACATCAGAGAGGATTACGAGAACTGATGCTGAGGAAATACTGATCCAAGCGATAAAAAAGAGAGACAATAATTCAGCTCTCCGGCTGATGTTCATCATATCTCCCTTCTTAATGTGATCATTTTCTGTTTTTGAGCACCGTTATAACTGAAACGATTGGATCTCTTTACTATATAAATTCGAAATCTATCCTTATCCAAATTTAATATGTGCGTCTAGTTCTTGGAAATTCCTCTCTGAAAAATCAGAAGAGTGCGGGGGGATTTGAACCCACGCAGGACTTCTCCATCGGAGCCTAAGTCCGACCCCTTTGGCCATGCTCGGGCACCCCCGCCTGAAGAAGAATGAGATAAAAAAGCAAATAAATGTTTTTTATGTGAGTACAGTTATTAATTGTTAATTTAGCTTTCTTATTCAAGCGACTTCTGTCTCAGCTAGAACTTTGACATCAAAGCAATTGTCTATCCTTCATGATTTTGACGTCAAAGGGGTGAGGTATTTTGAAAAATCGAGTAATTTCGAAGTTCGTTTTCATGTAGTCTGAATATTTTTCTACAAGAACCTTTCTCAAGTCTTTTGGAATTCTCTTACGCCATAGATAAAATCTGAACTTCAGGGTGTTTAATCTGATTGAAACCTTGAACCGTGTGAAAATGATAAATAAACACACGAGCTCGATGAAGATCTTGATGGCAAATTGGACAATCCTCGACCATTTTTTGAAAGTTTTAGGATTGATTGACATCCTCCTCCCCCAGAGCAACTAGCAAAGATCTTCCGGTTTTTGAGGTTCTCAAAATGCCTTTTTCCTCGAGCATCTTCACTTTTTCCGAGATAACCCTCCTCGATGCAGTCCCTCTAAGTTCCTTCACTTTTCTACTGAGCTCAGACACGCTCATGGACCTTTTTTCCATAGCGAGGATCATCAATATGGCTAAGCTGATGGGATCCTTTTCCCCTCTCTTTTAAAAATACATTGGAAATGCGGAGAGCTATTTGTGTAGCTCTGAGTACGGGTATTTGAAATGACATCGCTAGCTCTAACGCCAACCGCATAGTCGGATCTTCTATATGTGTGAGAATCAATTCTTCTAACTTTTCCAGTCTGTTCAAAACCTCTTTTAAAAGAAGCTCTAACTTTGCCAGGTTCTCAGTTTCCGCCATGCCCACATACCGTTTATAGAGTTAGTGTTCTTCCTTCCCTGATACCTTTGAATTTTCCCCTTCTCTCTTCATCCAACTACCAATAATTTCTCCGAAATTTGAAATACTAGGAATTGTTTTTAGTTTTTCATCCATGAATTTTTCGGTCCAGCTTTTTGCTGTTTCAGCATCCAAACCTGCTTCAATAAGAGATTTATAGAAGGAAGCGACTTCCCTTCCCAACTTTTCACCGCTGAAGCTCTCAGTAATCATTTTCATGATTTCTTCTAGCGGTTCTTTCAGCCCCTTTAAAAATTCTGATACTGCAGATAGGAGTTCTTTCACTTCTTCGGCTTCCATCTTGCTTTCTTTCTCTTTCTCCAAAGATTTTCACCTTTATCTTGTTATTAATTGTTCTCAAATATATTCATTCATTGTTTGATGTGAACAAAAAGTGAGCAGATTGAATCTCAAAGAATAAATTCTCCTTGAGTATATGGATAGTATCTTGAGGTAAAATTTAATGTCGAGCAAGTGTAGCGGTACAGCGATATTCATAAATCCAGAGAGCAGAGAAGCTTGGTCTTCTCTCTTGAAATTAGTTACCGATTTTGAGAGGTTTGGTGAAGAAGTATTCCTAGCAAGTGAAAGTTCAGTTGATACGAGGAAAGAAGTTCCCATAAAAATCGTTCCAATCAAGGGGAAGGCTCCTTGTTGGACGATAGTAATAGGGGGAGATGGTACCCTACTCAGGGCTATCAGGCATGAAGAAGTTAGAAGGTCTAGAATCGTTACTGTAGGGGCAGGAAGAAGATGCTACTATTTCGATATAACTACGGAAGAAATAGCCGAATTGGTTAAAAAAATCAAAACTGGAATGTTTATTGAACAGCATTTATGGATGCTGAAAGCGGAGGGAGATTCGTTATCCGAAGATTTTTTAAATGAGCTTGTTGTAGCTGGAGAGGGTATCAAGGTTATAGAACTCAGCGTTTCGATAGATGGTTATGAAGTATATAGGTTGGTAGGAGATGGCGTTATAATAGCAACTGCCTCTGGTTCGACTGCCTACAGTCTGAGTGCTGGAGGACCAATTGTGGATCCATTCCTCAGCTCTATAGTAATTACTCCCTTGAACTCCATGACACTCTATGCAAGACCGATAGTTGTGGATCCCTTTTCAATCGTTGAAATTAAAATATTGAGAAAAGAAGGAAGAGAGAGACTAATATTGGATGGGCAGAAAGAAATCCCAGTTCCAGATTCTCTATTTGTTAGACTCAATGAAAAGCCTCTCAGATTTGCGCGATTAAAGCAGATGAGGTTCTATGAAAGGGTACTCAAAGGAGGTTGCGGTAGTAATATTTGATACTGCTGCCTTTTTAGCAGGACTTCACTTACTAATAGCTGGGAGGATCCTCACAATAGGAGAAGTCCTCATGGAAGTTAAGGATTCTTACAGTTCTGAAAGGCTTATCTACGGTTTAGAAGCTAATAGAATAGAGGTTAAAGAGGTAGGAGAGATAACGGTCAGTGTTATGCTCCCGGAAAATTTGAGAAAAAAATTGAGTGAGACAGATCTCAAACTCATCCAGCTCGCTTTCAATGAAAAGAGTTCCGGAAAAGAAGTTATTGTATTCACCGATGACTATGCTATTCAGCAATCTTTATCCATTCTAAAAATAAAATTCAAACCTGTAAGGCATAGAGGAATAGATTCTTAGTCTTGCTTATTTTCAACTTAATTTCTGGAAAAATAAATTCTTTAAATACTTCGATGTATGAGCAGCATGAGGACAGATTCGATGAAGTTCGACAGACCATTTGGGTTCTCGAACGGGTGAGCCGAGTTGGCACCGAAGAATCCTCCTCCATTTGTCCCGAGAAGCTTTATTGCTTCAAATGAAGCGATCGGGCCCAGCCTCATGATGAATGAGCCCTTGTAAGGATTTTCGAATGCCACATGGTCCTCGAATGTCTGCGGCACACCGAGGGAAGCTAAAATCACGGCAGCGATGATGGAGATGGGGAGAAGGAGGAAAAAGGTGACCATGACCAGGTCTCGGTAGAAATTGCCGGCCTGGAGCCCCTTTGTCAAGCAGAGCTACATCCCAGTATTCCAATGAATTTGGAAAATATTATGCGAGCACCCTTATTAATTTACAGCCAAACTTCATTTTCAGCTATCTGAACAATAGGCAGTAAAGAGCTTTCTTTGAATATTAGAATGGAGCTTTCTTTTGAGAAAAGTGAAGCTGATGATGCTCCGCAGGTTAATGAAAAAGATCGATAGATGCTGGGTATCGATGAGTTTCTAAAAAGGAGCTATAGATACTCAAGGCTGAGAGGAGGTCAACTGGTACATAATTACTGCCACAAATACCTTATCAGTCCCGGTATCATAAATGGGGTCGACCACGATCCTGAAGGGTTTAAGCATCGTGAATGGCATATCATCGACAGTTGCTTGAGAAACATAATCGATGAACGTTATGTTTCCTCTTATATCCAAACTCGTTCCCCTCAATACAGAGGTGTCGTTCATGTGATACATAGCATCGACCATCATTCTATAAATCAGTGTCCTTTGTACAAGGGGATCAGTCCAGTTTGGTCCTACAACTGGATAATTCGTTCCTTGATAGGAAACACTTTGTACAGCAAAGTAGGGAGAATACCCAGTCAAATTCAGTCTCCCTCCTATCCTCAACATCCATATAGATTTAGGTATATCAGCCAGCCCTTCAGTTCCCGTATAGATCGAAGCATATGGACCTATCACCCAGCTTCCATTAGCTATATTGTAAGCCCTGAATACATCAAACACTACTATATATGAGTTGTTTACTGGAGCCTTGAAATCTTTCAACGCTATATCCACGGCCTCGCTCTCGTTTGTTGCTGTAAGCATCTTTGCTAGGAGGGCTATTTGCGTCCCGTTGAGAGTTGCCCCATCTGCAACGGTTGCCCTTCCGGTCATGACAGGGATCCAGTATCCATAATCCCACCATGGCATAAATACACTGTTTTGTGATGTCTCATTCTTAATTACATCAAGAGCATATATCCACGCGTAGTTTTTGACCGCCAATCCTATACCTCCTGATAATATGAGTGGTGGAGACCTTGCTTGAGTAATAGTAGTAGAGAGATGAAAAGCCCCGATTATTACCAGCACAACTATAACAGAGCTCCAAACGATTATCCCTATATCATCCCTATGTCTTACTGCTTTTTTGCTCCTTTTCTCTTTTCCCTTTGTAGTCCCTGCCTCTTCTTTCAATCCCAAGCTCTTCACAAGCGAGGAAGATATCGGGGCAACACCCAATCCTCCCGTGACCGAGATAATAGTAGCGACAAACATCAGCAAGTATGAAGCTCTAAGGCCCATATATGTAACGAGTGGAACTAAAAGCACAAAGAGCAGATTGATCGGTTCCTTCTTTGCTTTGAATATGCCATAGAAGAAGTATACCCATGATAGTAATAGCCCCAGCCCGGTCAGGGCAATCATCATATTTAAGCTGAGCGTTTGGTGCTCCGAAACAGATGCCACCAGAGCATTATTCGTCTCAATCCCAAGGAAATAGTAAGCTCTTCCTGATATATTCAGAAAGTTGAAGTACATTGCTATGAGACCTAAGATCCCTATCATTACGATAGTTCCACTGAAAATACTTCTCCAACTAAGTTTTTTCCTTCCAAAGGTAAGTGTTGGGAAGAGTTTCATCTCAGCAAAACCCAATGTATAGAGTATGTACCCTCCAATTAAGAATAGTGCTGCGCCCTTCAGAAGAGAAAGAGTAGAAACTGTGGGAGATGCTGATTGAACTACAATCGAAATTCCCAAGAATAAGAGTAGAAGCAGCAATTCTTTCTTTTCGGGATCTTTAACTAGAGGATATAGACCTATGAGTGCCCCAACTATAAGGTCTACTATCTGATACCCTCCCCAGCTCCATGCTACTGAAGATAGGACAATTGCCGATGCTACTACATAGATTAATCTCATTTTTATGTTCAAGCTCTTGAACATCTTGACCAGAAAGAAGAGCCCCAAAAGGACAATGGGCTGAGCCGTACCCAATTTAACAAAGAAGCCTGCATTTGTTCGGTCTAGTGTTCCAGGTATAACTGCAGCTATGAATGCAGCGAAAATCCCAGCGAGTTCTCCCCCTATTTCTCTGGCAATAAGGTAAGAGAATATAACTATCAGTGCTCCTGCTATTGGAGGCTGGAGTACGGACCATTGAAGAACAGACAGACCTAAAGCCTTTGCTATAGGATATGTTATAGCAGCAAGCATCATGTTGAGTGGATAATCGGTATTCGTTATATCTCTACCCCATGGATACCAAAATACGTGAGTAGCGTTGTTCGATGCTGTAAGGCTATACCAAGAGAGAATTCCATGCTGAACTAAATAGTTTGTACCCCAGTACATGAAATAAGGGTCAGCCTCATCCAAATAATACCCATATAGGAATATCCTCTGTATCCTTACATAAAATGCTAATCCTGCTATTGATATCACAATGACTAAAGCAATGAGCTTTCTCCATCCGTATATTTTATCGAGAAGAGTTTTTCCTTCGTTTTCCTCTGTTTTCCTTACCCTTGCATTCGACATAGAGCTCTCCTTTTTTCACTGCTCCTTATCATTGAAAAATTAACTTGGTTATATATTATTTTGCTATCTTCGAATCATCTTAGGATAAATCAATTTTAAATTCTCAGTTAGATATTTCAGGTCAAAAGGCAAAACGAAGAAAACAAAAATCATTTTCAGGTGGAAAAAATGCTGATTTTGAAAGTAGATCCTGAAAGACCAGGAGAAAGAGAAATGAAAATTGCTGGTGAGATACTTGCAATTGGAGGGATTGCTATTTACCCTACAGACACAGTTTATGGAATTGGTTGTGATGTACTGAATGAGAAGTCTGTTTTAAGGATATATGAATTGAAAAAGAGAGAAGCCAAACCTCTTCCAATTCTTCTTTCTGAGTTGAGGGTAGCATTTGAAATAGCTAGAATGAGCAGCATTGCTTCTGACCTGGCAAAGATCTTTTGGCCTGGCGGATTGACGATAAAAGTATATCCAAAAATCGCTTTTCCAAGGTACTTCTTGGATGAAGAGGGAAAAATCGCTATAAGAGTTCCAGATCATCCTGTTCCAAGGATACTCGCTAAGTATATAGGAGGGATGATTGTTGGAACAAGTGCTAACATATCAGGTATGAGTCCTCCATCAACAGCGGAAGAAGCCCTCAGTTATATAAAGGATGTCGATGTGGTTATTGACGCTGGCCCTTCAAAACTAGGAAAGCCCTCTACAATAGTAGATGCATCTGAGGAAAAGGTTGAGCTTGTTAGGGAAGGATCAATTCCTTTTTCTAAGATAGTGGAGGAGTTGAAGATTGTTCGGAGATAGTGGAAAAAATGGAAAAACATTCAGAGAGCATGGTGTTTTGAGTAGAAGCCTCGAGTTACTCTCAGATGCTTATGGTGTGAGTGCAAGTTTCCTGGTCCAGCAACTTATGAGTCCCATGAAAAGATATTATTTGAGAGTTAATTTGATGAAAGCAACAGTTGATGAAGCAATAAAAATCCTAAATGAAGAGGGGGTTAAAACATACAAAAGCGGTATGATAGATGAAGCACTATTTGTAGAAGTTGACAAAGGTGAAAAAATACAGGCTAGAGATAAAATTGTAATTGCTGAGAGAGAAGCGGCAGAGAGGGTAATGCTAGGCTCTGACCTATATATGCCTGGAATAAAGAAAATTCTGAAGGCAAGGAAAGGTGATGAGGTCACTGTTATAAGTGAAAATGGTGTACCAGTTGCTGAAGGTATATTAGAGATAGAGCCAAGGGAGTTAAATAGAAATCTCAAAGGGCTAGCAGTTAAAGTTTTGAAATCTCTCTATAAATTACCAAAAATCAGAGAGTTAGAGGCTTATAAGAGGGGAATTATAACAGATCAGTCTTACCCATCAATGCTTATAGGGAGAGAGCTTTATACTCCTCTTTCAGGGCAAGTTTATATCGATATGACTGCTTCACCAGGGGGGAAAATCGGACACATTTATGAGATAACGAAAGGAAGAGGTAAATACTTCGCTTTCGATCATACAAACAAGAAGATTGAAAGACTCAAAAGTGAATTGTTTAGAATCGGGGCAAACGAGGTCTTCGTTGATAAACAGGACTCAAGATTCCTTTCATTACATTATCCCGATCTAAAATCGAATT
>POCB01000050.1 GCA_002899805.1 Fervidicoccus sp. | reverse complement strand
CGAGAGCAGGTAAAGGACCGACTCTCATAGAAATTGAAACTTACAGGCTTTATGGGCACTTCGAGGGAGATCCCGAAATATACAGACCGAAGGACGAAGTAGAGAAATTGAAGGCGAACGATCCGATACTGAGAACTAAAAACGAGCTCATGAGAAGAGGGTGGCTCACGGAGGAGCAGAGCAGAAAGTTGGAAGAGGAAGCGAAAAAGGAGGTAGATGAAGCTATAAAGTTTGCCCTCGATAGCCCATATCCTAAGCCTGAAGAGGCTTTGGAAGACGTTTTCGCTCCCTCCCCGGTTCCACCTGAGCCAGAGGTTAAAGGAACAAGAAGGCTTCCAATGTACTTAGCCATCAGCGAGGCAATTGCGCAGGAGATGGAGAGAGATCCAAGAGTAATTGTTATGGGAGAGGACGTCGGGGTTTATGGAGGGATATTTGGAGCTACCTATGGTCTCTATAATAAGTTCGGACCTGAGAGAGTCATTGATACCCCAATCTCAGAGGCAGGATTCTTTGGTGCTGCTCTCGGAGCAGCTATGAGCGGACTCAGACCGATAGTGGAGCTAATGTTCGTAGATTTCTTCGGTGTTGCTTTCGATCAGATGTATAACCATATAGCTAAGAACCACTACATGAGTGGAGGGAACGTCAAGGTCCCAGTCGTTATGCAGACCGCTATTGGAGGAGGTTACAATGATGCTGCACAGCACTCGCAGGTACTCTACTCAATATTTGCTCATGTCCCTGGGATAAAAGTGCTTGTTCCTTCCAACTCCTTCGATGCTAAGGGCTTGATGATAAGTGCGATAAGGGATGAGAACCCGATAATGTATATGTTCCACAAGGGGCTCATGGGGCTTCCATGGATGCCATACCCGCAGTCTGCTGTTACTATCGTTCCAGAAGAGCCATACCAGGTTCCAATTGGCAAGGCGAAGTTGCTGAGGAGGGGGAGGCACGTAACCATAGTAGGCGCAGCCATGACCGTCCATAGGGCTATGGAGGCAGCTGAGAAGCTCTCCTCCGAAGGAATAGAGGCCGAAGTAATCGACCTGAGAACCCTCAAACCCTTGGATAAGAAAACTGTGATAGAAAGTGTTAAGGAGACGAAGAACCTCATTGTGGTCGATGAAGACTATTTGAGCTATGGGCTAACAGGTGAGGTAGCAGCAGTTGCTGCGGAGGAAGCCCTACCATACCTGAAGTCATACTCCAGAATAGCAGTTCCAGACGTTCCCATACCATATAGCAGGCCTCTGGAACAGTTCGTTCTTCCATCTGTGGAAAAGATAGTAGGAGCTGCGAAGAAAGCTCTTGGAAGGTAGAAAATCAATACATTATTTTTTGAACCTTCATTCTGAAGAGAAAAGAAGGGTGTTAGGAAATGATAGTTCAAGTTCCAAGCAAATGGGATGTTTCTAAATACGGAAGCGGGGTAATAGCCGAATGGTATAAGAAGGAAGGTGAACCTGTGAAGAAGGGAGAGATCCTCTGCCTCATAATGGTTTCTAAAATAAGGGTAGAGGTCGAGTCCCCTGTGGACGGTAAGATAAAGAAGATAATTGCTCAGAAAGAAACCGAGGTAAAGCCCGGAGACCCGCTGGTGGAGATAGAGTGACCAGTTTTTTCGGAAGAACCCCCCTTTCAGGACCAGTCGGGTTGATTATCAACCCTATAGCTGGAACTGATCTGAGGAGGCTCACTTCAACAGCAGCGTTTATGGATAACAACATGAAGGTCAGGCTCGCTAGAAGCGTCGTGGGAGGAATGGTGGGGGTTGGCATAAAAGAATTTGCTGTAATGCCAGATTATTTGGGAATCTATAGATCTCTCATCGATTCCTTGTCTTCTACCGGGATTGAGATTTCGCCTCTTGATATGGAGGCAGAGGGGAAGCCCGAAGACACTAGGGTAGCAGTTAGAGAGCTGAAGAAGTTAGGTTCTCCGCTGATTGTTTCTTTCGGGGGCGATGGTACTGTGAGGATAATAGCAGAGGAATCTGGTGATACACCTATACTACCTATTTCAACAGGAACGAACAATACAATTCCCTATTTCACAGAAGGGACAGTAGCAGGTTTGGCCGCAGGATACTTCTTGAAAGGTCTCGTTGAACCTGATAGGGCCCTCGTTAGAGCTAAGAAGCTTGTTATAGAAGTTAACGGGAAAGAAGAGGGAATAGGTCTTGTAGAGGTATCTATGACGAACTATCCCTTTAAAGGTGCAGCTATGATAGACGTTTCCAGAGTCTTGGATAGCGTTATAAGCATAGCAAATCCTGGAGGTATAGGAGTCTCCTCGGTAGGAGGGATGATCACTTCCCTCGGCATGTCATCGAGAAGTGCTCTCAGAATTGTATTTGGAGGTTCAAAAAAGGTTCGAGCGGTTGTCTTTCCAGGGGTTGTCAAAGAAGTCGGAATAGAGCGGTTCGAGCTAGTTCCTGTTGGAGCTGAAATAGAGCTGATGAGAGGCCAGTACATTGAGGCCGACGGAGAGAGACTATTCCACGTCGCCGAAAACGACAGGGTAACAGTAGAGGTCTCGAAAGATGGACCTTTTCTGATAGATGTCCCATCTATTCTGAATGAAGTGACTTCCAGAGGTATAGCATTACTCTGATTTTTTTACCTGAAAATTATGGATTAAAGCTGGTAATTTTTGATCTAACGGTGGAAAATTTAAAATGTGCTGCTCTTCATATTTGCTAACAGGGATGCGACTCTGATGGAAGAGAGAAATCCCGAAGTACTAGCTAGATGTGCGTGGGAAAAGGGTGGTTCGTTCATCGAGAAAGATGTGGCTATGATGGAAAGCTTCAACCGAAGACTGGGAGCTATATCCTTTGAATGGAGCGACCTCCTGAACACAAAAAACTCACTTGAGCATCATTAGGGGGAAATGACAGAATGCTGAAAAAGACACCGGTAGTAATAAAGATAAGCGGTAGCTTCATTCAGCCCGATAGAGCGGAGATGGTTAAAAAATATGCGGAACTGCTGAGGGAGCTGTGGAACGAAAGCTACAGACCTATGGTTATTGTTGGAGGCGGCAGAATTGCCAGACTATACATAGAAAGTGCGAGGAGCCTAGGCGCGAGCGAGTCCATGCTCGATCTCCTCGGTATAGATGTGACGAGGCTGAATGCACACCTCCTCATAACATCCCTCTCAGACATAGCTCTACCTTATCCTCCCAGGAGTATAGATGAGATTCTCGACGCTAAACAG
>POCB01000128.1 GCA_002899805.1 Fervidicoccus sp. | reverse complement strand
ATAGACACACCTCGTGGAAAATGCTTTAGAAAATAAATTATTTAAGTATTTTATGAGAGCTGGGTTAAGATGTGTGCAGGACTTGGGTTCACAGCTATGGGCTCTCTTCTTTAAGCTTCTCTAGTTTTGCATCGAGAGACTTGAGATAGGATCTTAGGCTAGACGCTCGATACTGAAGCCTCTCCTCAAAACCAACAAAGTAGATCACTTTAGAAGCAAAGTCTTTTAACAAATCAAGAATTGATTTACTCAGGTAGCGGGGCTTAAAAGAGTAATTATCTCCCTGCCAAATCTCTACAATCACAAATCTGCCCTTAGCGTTCTGCTTCTTAGGTTTCAGAACCCTAAGTCTCCACACGGCTACATCAGTCTTAACCTCGATAAGAAGCTCATGATCAGTTGATTGATCAACATCTTCATGTTCAACTCCTCTAATCCCAGAATCGAAACTCAAGAACCACCACCTCTATTTTTAGATTTTATGACTTCAATAATTTATTTGGTGAGACTATGCTAGGTATCCTGATCCCCACACGTGGGCTTGTGAGCATTGAGTTCGCATTCACATTAGTAGATATAGTGTCTTCAATTGGGGAACCAGTCAGATTAATGTTTAATAGAGGCTACGGAGTTGATACGGCTAGAAACATGCTTGTAGCATTAGCATTAGCCGACCCCGAAATAGATAGAATAATGTTTTTATCTGATGACGTGATCCCAGCTAGGTATGATCCTGAGAGCAAATCATTCGTATACGACCCCACAGCTGTGAAGCAACTACTAAGACACAAGAAGCCCTGCGTCTCAGCACTAGTGTGGACGAAACAAGGCACTCCAGGAGCCTACATGCTCAAGGATAGAGAGGATAGAGAACTAGCTAAGTATCTAAGTAGTGATGAGATCCCGCCTGTGTCGATCCCTATAGAGCCTACAGATGAAATGATTGAGAAAGGAGCCGAATTCGTGGCAGATGCGGTAGCTATGGAGATGATAGTTATTGATAAGAAAATATTTAATGAAATAGATCAGCCCTGGTTCAAATACGTAGTTAAATACATCCCAGAGAAAAAGATCTATGTAGAATTTGGAGAAGACATATGGTTCTTCAACAAACTAAAAAAGAAAGGATACAGCGTGTTAGTGGACGCATCAGTAATAGCTCTGCATGAGGTGAGAGGCTGGATCGCACCGAGAAACAAAGTATACTACAGAGTCAGATGATACCGAGACTACTTAAAGCATAGCTAGACTACTTGTATTACCAAATAACTATCATTGTGAATGTGTAGCTTGCTCTAGCTGTGTATGACAGAGATGCTGATGTAAGTGCTGAGCCAGTAGCGGTGCCAACGGCTTTAACAAACACACCAGTTGATGGAGTGATACCTGTTAGGAATGACCCTGTAGACGTAGTTATGCTAGTAATAGCTGAGCCTGTGGTGTATGAGACACCTGTGACCACCGTAACAGGAGTAGTCGAAATAGACACAACAGCACCGGTTGAGGAGAATGACACGCCTGTTACAGCTGAAGCAGTTGAAGTAGATACTCCTGTTACAAATGTCCCTGTAGTTACTGAGTGGGTGTGAGATAGATTACCAGAGCTATCAGCTGACCACAGCCCAGCATCAGAACCTATGCCTGTTACAGCTGAAGCGGTTGAGGTGGATACTCCTGTTACAAAGGATCCTGTGGCGGTGGTTATTCCTGTTACAAAGGATCCTGTGGTGTATGAGACACCTGATATAGCCGACCCAGTAGATGCAGTTACTCCAGTTACGAAAGCTGATGTCCCAGGAGTAACACCAGTCAGAGCCGTCCCAGTAGATGTAGTTATGCTAATTATAGCTGAGTCAGTAGTAGTAGATATACCAGTTACGAAAGTTGATGTAGTGGCTGATAGACTTAGGGCATAGACATAGACAGTAAGAGTCCCTGTGGTGGCGTCATAAGAAGATGCGTAGGCAATGTCTCGGGAGTTCCACTCAAAGAACACGCTAACAGATGATGGAGCACCAGGAACCGTATATGTTGCTTTACCTGTGGTGTCAGTAGTTAGAGTAACGATGTCTATATTCTTAAATATCTTAAAGTTCTTAGCAGTTGAGTCATACGTAGCGAGTATAGGAGCCACTCATATCTCACCAAAGAATAAGCTGATATAAAAAAGGGTTATAAAGTCTTCTTACCTAGGTTCAGGAGACTAAATAGATTATTTTTACTGATGCTGGGACAGGCTTCAGGTCGTGGTAGTGCAGAATATCAGATCCCTCAGAAGACCACTTGCCCTGATCCGTTGATGTTGATGTAGCGTAGGTTCTTATAGTGAGTGTATTACTTGATACATGGTATGTGACAATGACATCAGGAGATAACGAGTAGACATTCACAACAGAATACCCAGGCTCAATAATCTCTGAGTAGAAGCCATCAACATCCGTAGAAACAGTCTTCTCAACAAAAACAGGTTGAGCAATAGGAGTAGGAGACGGAGTAGGAGTAGGTGTGGGGGATGGAGCAGAAAGATATTCTCTACGAGAAATAAGTTGTAGAATAAGATATATGAGCAGAACTAAGCTTATAAAATTAATTAACCTAACCAGTATAGATATCACAGATCTCTCTCGTTCACTCATTTAACATAAGCCCCCCAGAAAAAAAATAGATTAAAAAGAAAAAAACTGTTTATATGAACCCAGCTGAATTAGTCCTCGGAGCATAGTGAGGTGTAGAACAAATAGAGAAGAGATAACAAAAAGAATATGAACATAACAAGCGTGTATGCGACAGTATCAACATAGATGTTGGGAGCGAGCCACAGGACATCACTAATCTCTCTACCAATCATCACAGAGACCGATAGCCACACTAGATGATGCGTCCCTAGAAAGAACATTGCAGAGATCACACCGAATAGAGAGGCTTGGAGAAGAGGCTTATCGGGTTTCGGCATAACAATGAATTCATATGATACAATTATTAGGGCTATTACAAGAGCCGACGCCCACAGAAAAGCCTTCAGAACAAAGTCGTCTATTAGAGCATCAATAGATCCTGTGTATAGACCCGTGAAGAACATAATACCTAGAGAAATTCTATACTCATGTCGGAAACGAGATATGCATAAAGTGTTCATAGATACCCGTTATTATACAAGAAGAAGAGAATAAAAATTTTTTAGATACATCACACACATGATATCTACTGCAGACACTAGCTAAGAAGTAGATTAAGAAAGAAATCACTTAAACAAAGAATCTTTTTTT
>POCB01000294.1 GCA_002899805.1 Fervidicoccus sp. | reverse complement strand
AGTGGAGGTCCAGCATGCAATAGCAAGTCATCCCCGAAACCAGGGATGGCGTCCTTTGCTAGCTTCGTATCCACGAGATAAGGCTCCGCTTCCATCATCCTCTCTACTGCGTTCCTATTAGCTTCCTCTATTTTCTCTTTAAGGGACATTTTCCCACCCAAATTGAATTTCAGAAAATAATTAAAAAATAATTATAATAGTTCAGAGAGCTTGTCAGCGAGCTCCTTTTCTAGCTTAGGCGGTGGCTGGTAATTGACCTGTACAGCCTTAACTCCTTGCTTCTTCAGATCTTCATAGAATATCCTCAAGCCAACATTTATCACTTTCAGCTCTTCATCGAACAACTTTCTAGCCTGAGACATCATTGCCCACCTCCCTGCTCTACATAAGCCTTGAGATACTCTCTGTAGAGGACGTCAACCTTCTCCCTGTTCAGCTTCCCCCTCAGGGCAACTGTGGCTGCTGCGAGTGCCGAGATGGCATTGGTTGGGAGCACGATGACCCCCTCAGCCTCCAGTTTCTTCTTCTGCTCGCTGAATCCCTGGGGATCTCCCTCAACTCCCAGCACATAGCCAATGATCACAAGATGCCTTCCTTCCCTTTCAGCTATCTTCTTAGCTTCCCTGATAGATTCTATATGTGCTCCTGCCGGATCTGGATGGCTGCCATATCCCAAGACGAAGTCCATGAGTATGACCGCTGTTCCAGGATCTTTCGCCTCCTCTATCAGCCTCAACCTCCTTATCGTGGGGTCAATCATTGGATGAGCCCTTCCTGCCGTGAACTCCTCCTCTCCAAGATCCACAACCGAATTCTCAACGCTCTTGAATGGGTCTTCGAGCTTCTTCTGTCCCTTCAGTGGGGCATTGCTGTAGATCTCAAGTCCCAGCAGATCGAATATCATCAGAGCCTCGCTGGTGAGCGTCCCTCCCGTGTAGAGGGCCCTTATGTATTTCTGAGAGCTGTTCAGTTTCTCGTAGTGGGGCTTCAGCATCTCATCGATCTTATCGAAAGGTATCGTGTACTTCTTGACTATTTCACTATAGCTAGAGGGAGAAACTAGCCTAACAGCCTCGAGCGCAGCTGCATGAAGCGTCCTCGCAACGCTCGTCCTCCTCTTCAAGTTTTCGCTCAGCTTGACATCGACCTTACCCATGAAGCCAAGAACTAGAGGCTTCGTGGTATTCTTCTCAGCAAATTCCAATATTGAATTGAGCGTCTCCTGCTGAGGGGGCTTTGAAACTATAGCTATGACCTTCGTAGAGGGGTCCCTTTCCATGTAGGAAAGCGAGAGCTTCGTCATGAGACCCCCAACATAGTCCTTGACATCTCCTCCTCCGACTCCGAGGCCGTGGGAAACTCCAGAACCCATGTTGTGGATGAGGGAGCTGACCTCCTGAAGTCCGGTCCCAGCTGCCGCTATGATCCCTATGGGTCCCCTCCTGACGGCATTTGCGAACGCTATCGCTTTGCCGTTTATTATAGACGTTCCTGCCCCAGGCCCCAGAACGAGGAGACCTCTCTCATATCCATATCTTTTTAGCTCGACTTCATGTTCCTCTGGCACGTGGTCGCTGAAGAGGTGAACATGTATTCCTCTCTCTAGGAACTTCATGGTCACATCTCTAGCATATTCTCCCGGTACTGAGACTATTGCTAAGTTCGCATCTGGGAGTGCAGAGAGAGCTGATTCCACATCCAAGTACTCCATTTCTCCTCCAGAAACAGGCGCGCTCAGAAGCTCCTTTGCCTTGGACATAGCATTCTTCAGCGAAGCTTCGTCGGAGGCTGCTATCGCTATGAACAGATCAGAATCTCCCGCCTTCTCTACTTCCGGTAGGAGAAGTCCGAGCTGCTTAGCTATCTCCTTATTTGTCTCCGTACCCATTGCCACTACAGCCTCAATGACTCCGCTCAGCTTCTTCAGCTCCTCGCTTATCTTCATGAGCTGGAGGCTATCCCTCATGAGGTTCTTTTCAACGATTGCACCAGTAACTTTCTTCATTCCCATTATTTTTCACCTTAACATAACGAAATAGTTCTTATTAAAAAAGAATTGTGAGGGAAGGCTCACTCAGGTCCATTGCATATAGCAAAGATCCTGGCGAAGGCTGATTCCGCTCCCTCGACCTTTATGGGAGCTCCAGATATGAGGCACCTCTTGTTGAGGACCTTCGATATCTCTCCTCCCAAGTTCTCTGCGTGGAGCACTCCTCTCGGGAAAGTATAGGTGTGCAGGACCTGGTAGTTCTTCGGCCATGGCATCGCTTCGTCCACAGACTTACCGAACTTCTCCTTGAATAGGTCAGCGATATCGGGCCTAACCCTCCTTATGACGGTATCAAGCGGGTGATCCTGGCTTATAGCATCGACACCGGTCCACTTGAGCTGCTTCTTGACACACCACTCGGCGAATTCAGCCGTAGGTCCGGGATGCATCAGCTGGTATCTCACGGTATCGGCCGTTGGCTGGTCCCATTGGTACTTGTGATAGCCAGTGTGGATTATGAGTATGTCTCCGGGCTTGAGCTCTAGGTTGTGCTCTTTCAGCTTCTTCTCTATCATCTCCGAAGTGTATATGCTCAAGTCCTCGACCTCATCGCTTATGTCCACGATGACTCCTTCTCCCACGAAGTGGTCGAGAGGTATCATGTCAATGGAGGGAGCTCCTGGGTCGAAGTGTATGGGGCCGTCCATATGTGTTCCAATGTGCCAGGCGCTTTCTATAGCCTGCGCTTGCACCTTGTTCTCGGGCAAGGTCTTTATCCAGTACATCTTGAAGGGCGGATAAGTCGGGAAGGGTGGAGTATAGATGCTCAAAGGCTGGCTCAGATCGTAAATTCTGGCTTCATCCCAATTAATCAGCTTGCTCCACTTGTACTTTGGCTTTGGTATGTATGCCTTTATGTATGGTTTATCCAATCTAGAATGGTAGTTTATGCTCAATCCAATCACTTCTTCTCTTTTTTACAATTATTAATAACTAAACTTTACAATTATAAGTCTTTCCTTCAGATATTACTCACAATTAAACATATTTATCAATCAAAAATCGATGGTGAGCAGCAAAGACAGAAATCCCGAGTTTCTTGAATAGTGGTATAATCTTCAAACACCATAAACTTCGTCCGCGAGGATGGGGTAGTTTACAACTGAAAGCCCCACTCTTCGGGACAGGGAAGAAGTCAATTTAGTCTAAAAAGTTTTTAACTCCAAAATGAACTGATATTTATAGCAAGCATCTATATTGGGGGCCCGTGGCTCAGCCAGGTAGAG
>POCB01000116.1 GCA_002899805.1 Fervidicoccus sp. | reverse complement strand
GTTTTAAGTATCGGAAATAAACAAGGAGGGAAAAGAGATTCCCATGAATTTCACCAAAATACTTATTAAGGCATGTTTTATCAAAGTAAGTCTTGACTGCTATCATTTGGAAGGAGGTCTACCTTTATGAGCTCTGAGAAAACAAGTAAATATCAGCTTCTCCCTTCTTGCAGCACTTACGCTGAAGGTCTGATAATTGTTGCGACCTGCGATGGAGCTTCTTCAACTGGGCAGATAGGCAACGAAGTTGCCAGAATGCTCACAAAAACGTTTCCGGACAAGGTGAGGATGTGCTGCCTCTCGGCAGTAGCTTCTGGAAGCAAGGTTCACTTAGATATCTTCAAGAAAGCTAGAGCAGTAATAGCTATTAACGGTTGCCAGCTCATGTGTGCTTCTAACGTGCTGAAACAGAAGGGGATACAGCCTACTTATGAGATAACTGTTGCAAAGGAGGGAATAAACAAACTTCCATCTCTTGACTTCGATGAAGAGGATGTAAGGAAGATAGCAAATAAGATTACGGAGGAATTCTTGAATCGCTTTTTAAGTGAAACAGGAGAAGCTCAAGAAAATAGATCATAGACCTGATAAACCATTGGAGCGACATCCATGGGATCCATGCTATACTTCAATTTTTTTATGAACTGAAAGCTCTTTTCTCAAATTGAGCAGGAAAGTTTGAAAATTTCTGTTTCCGTTCAGCATTTTCAGATCCGAGAGAAAGATGGAGGGATTCTGGCTCTCAATTCTTTCTGATAGATTCACGGTGAGCCTGGAACGTGTAAAACGTTGTTTCAATCCTATCTAACAGATTCTTGTATAGGAAATTTATCGTTCATCCTGAATTATAAAGATATTTCCAATAACGAAGATGGAAAGACTGAGGTTAATAGTATATATGCCTTCAATGCAGTGGAATGGTCGTTTGTTCGGAATTTCCTGCACTCATACTCCTCTCAGGGAGATGAAAAGGGATTCAATTCAGTTTCTGAACCGTGAATTCGTTCAGCAAAAATAGCTTTTTCTATTCTCTATATTCATCTAAGGGGGAAGTGCACATGCTCCTTGTCCCAGAACCACTTTCCGCAGGAACCTTTGCTCTCTCAGCTATCAGCTTCAAGCCAACTCCTCTGAGAATTTCCCTCAGAACATCCTTTCCCTTCATTTCATTTGACCTCAAGCAATTTACAGGTATGCTCAGAGCGAAGCTCCTCAACCTGTTATCGAGAAAAGGCGCAATAGCTCTCATCTTCAGGCACTCAGCTATTTCAAGCTCGGGGAATCTGCCGTAAGCCAGTTTTTTTATAGATAAGTCTAGCTCATCGCTTTCCTTGCTCAGGAGGAAGCTGTAACCTGCGAATATCTCATCGCCCCCGCTCCCAGTATAAATGCATTTGCATCCATCTTCCTTGGCCTTTCTGATCACTGAGTAAAATACAGCATCATTTCTGAACTCTATGCATCCTCCATCTTCGTGGGAGTTCAGCTTCTCCTCTCCGATGCATTCGACGATGCTTTTCCTCAGCCCTTCAATATCCTGGTCATCAATGAAGACATATTTCACTTCCAAGTTGAAGAGCTTAGAGATGTAGTTCAAAAACGCAATATCTTTAGGGAGACCATTTCTATATACTGAAGCATAGCCCCTGGGCTTAATGCCCTCTGAAATAGCGGCTGCGAGGACTGTTGAGGAATCTATCCCTCCGCTGAGAGCTATGCAGTCGCAATTGCTCTCCTTTACTACAACCTTCAGAATTTTGAATAAGGCATAAGAATAGTACCAACAAGGAGCGTTGGTCCTCAAGTTCAGATCAGCCTCAGGATCTTGTATCCATCGTAGTCCTCAATTGAAACTCTGGAATAGGAAAGGGGAGCCCTGTGCATAGGTCCAAAGGTAACAATTGTGTGATACTCTCCATTCTCCCCAAGCGGATCTGCTCCTGCTCTCTTCGCATCTTCAATGAAGCTGTCAACGCTTCCAGCGTTCAGCTCTCTTCCTATCCATTTGTCTATCGAAGAAATCGATCCCAGGACCAGACCCCTTATCCCATTCTCAATCTCTTTCCTCAATACTTCCTCGCTGTCTAGACCCCAGAGGCTCTCGATCAGAGCTGCACCTGACTCTCTCGCCAAGCTCTCCATATACTTCAAGTGATCCTCAATGTAAACATCCCCAGCTATTATCTCACTTGCTCCGAGCCTCTTGAGTATAGATACTGTTTCCTCAAACTCCTTTCCCTTGTCCAGCTTCGCAACTACCGCAGGTTTTCCAGTTAGGAGGATCGTCTCTATGCTCTTTCCCAGGTTCAGAAAATGGGGGCTCGGCCTCGGGAAATCGTAAACGAGGAACAAGCCTATATCGAAGCCCGAGCTGCTCCTGTATGCTGCGTAATAAGAGTCCTTTCCTCCAGAGAGGAAGGCAACCCTCATTTAAAACCTACCTCCTAGATCATTCAGCTTGAAGGGGACCTCTATTTCCTTAAGGCTCGTTTCATGCAGTGTTGAGCGCGGAGGGAGGAGAGAAGTATAGGGGATCCTGTACATGTCATCTATCTCTAGCTCTGGAAAAGAGAGGCAAATCTCGGAAGATCTGCACTTTCCCTCATCGAATGGGACCTTGCTCAGTTCATTCATCACTCTCCTAAGCAATTCGGAATACTTGAGGGAGATATAGGCATCGAGCCTGTCAGCTTTTATGCTCATCGTTTCATTTCTGACCTTAGCTTCTATCTTCCTGCTCCCTCCTCTTTTTACCAAGTGCTCCAATTCCTCGAGCCCTCTTTTGAGAACTGTTTCCCTATCGATGCTCCACGAACCTATATACATCCACCTTCCAACCGATCTAACATCACTTCTGTAGTCTGCAAGTATGACAGGAACTAGCTTAGCCCCTGAGGCTTCTAGAGCTCTTAGCCTGTGATGCCCATCTATAACCAGCATTTTCCTGTGTTCAACGATAATTGGTCTGTGAAGGACCTTCTTCTCTCTCAGAGAAGCGAGCAAATATTTCAACCTCGGCTCCTCTATATCCTCTGCAGGAATGATCTCATCTATTCGAAGGAGCTCAGCCTTCCTCCAGGATCTTATGCTCATCGTGGACAATGCTCTCACTCACGTCGAATTAGCTTGAGAGGAAATAAAAAGATGATGATATGAGGAGAACAATGATCAAATATGCAAGCGACTCGCAGATTGCGAGCTTAAGCGCTCTCTCCAAATCTTCGGAGGAAGGAAACGGGAATTCCCTGCCTATCGTATAATGTCCAATCTTCTCCAGCCTGACTTTCAGACAGCCTGAGGAAGCGGACATGGGGTTCCCCG
>POCB01000164.1 GCA_002899805.1 Fervidicoccus sp. | reverse complement strand
TTCAAGAACTAGTGTAATGGCGGTGAGGGGATGACTAGCCCAGAATTCCTGAGCACCCTTGTGGATGGAACTGTGGTGAAAGCAGTTTATCTGATTAGGCTGGAGGAGGGGATAGTTGCCTCGTGGCCTCCAGGCGAGGAGGATGGGGAAATAGAGAGCATTGCTGATCTGACTTCTGTGCCACAGAGAGATGGGCTCTACTTTGTAATAGGAGGGGACGAGCTGAAGAAGAAGTATTTTGGAATAGTGATTTCGGACGTTATATTACTGTTCAAGGTCGGCGATGAGATGAATGCGGAAAAGATAGCGGAGAAGTTGAGCAACGCCTACATACTGCTCAAGAAGAGGAAGTTCAGGGAGAGAACAAAGCTATAAGAAGCTCAATGATTGAGAGGAAGGTGAAAGTAGCGAAAGCAAACATCGCTGAGAGGAGCTTCAGGGATATGAAGCTGAAGAAGAGCTTTATGGGAAAGAAGACTAGCAGGAGCATTTCCCTTTGTCTCTTGAACCTCCAAAGCTTTATCCTGACTTTCATTCTGACCCTGCTTATGGGATCTTCCTTCAACTGTAAATAGTGGGGGCTCCTGTAGTATATGTTCCAGCCCTCCTTTTCCAGTTTGTAGAAAGTCAACCTGCTAACAGGAGAGGAGGATCTCCTGAAGACCCTTATGGGTGGTCTGGAGTAAGCATCCAGATAGGACTTCATTCTTTCAGGGCTCAAGCCGACCAAAGAAGAAAGCTTGTGGAGGTCCATCTTGTTTTCTGGGGTGTTGGCTAGGTAAACGATGGCATTATATATATGGTAAAGCCCGATCATCCTCTTCAAAACGGCAATCTTCTCCCTGTTCGGTTCAACTTCCCCTCCTGAAGAATGGTGATCTCCCTCCTTCAGTCCAAGAACCTCCATCAACTTTTTGGAGTATTCTTCGCCCGTTTCAGTCAGAGCGTAAACTGGCTCTCCATCTTCCTCTCCCTCCTTCTTTATTATCCCCTTCAACTGCATCTTCCTCAGAGCATCGAGGACGGCTTTCCTTCTCTCGTCGAGGAGCTCAACGAGCTTAGAGGGAGTCATCTTTTCCTTGCTTATCATGAAGACGAACATTATTTCTATCTGTATGGTGGATTTGGAGAAGTCAATTGTTTCGTCTAGCTCTCTCAGAAGCGAAAGCTTTCGGTTCAAGAGCTCAGCTCTCAATAGATCGCCTCTTTTTTTACTTTTTTTACAGTAATATTAACAATATAAGAATGATTTTGGAAATAAAAGTATCTTTTTAATGTCTGATAGAATCATTCCTCTTCTGTTAATACATTTTCTGCCACAATGGGATGAAAGAACTGAAGATAAGTATTTTTTAAAGTGTGAGATCAATTATGATTTTTAAAGATATACTTGACCTCCCTTGTTCCCATTTTCTCTCGGCACAGAATGAGAAAACCATTTATTAAGGCTGAAGTTATACAGAATTAAAGTCTTAAACGGACGTGGAGCTACAATGTCTTCGGTAATACAGAGCAGGAAGCAAATATTGACTGGTCAGCTCTCGATATTACTGTTCGCAGTAGTCGCAGGTTTCCTCGGAAGGACTGGAACTCTCTACTGGACCTTCATATTTCTCTATTTCATCGTCTACATGTATCTTATGAGCAAATTCGGACAACCAAAATACCCTAGCTCAGCAAAAGCAACAGAACTCGATAAAGGAAAGCCCCTCTACGAAGAGATGAGGCCTTTTGAATATGTGAGCAATGATAAACAGTATGCTTCGGAGATGCAAGAGCAGATGAAGATGATGAACGTCAGCATGATACTCTCGTTCGTGGTGCTCATATACTTCTTTTTGGCCTTTGGACCTGTTACTGCTTATATTGCCCCCAAGTTCTCTGATGAGAGAATAGGGATGACCGTGGCTTATTTGACTCTATTCGAGGGAAGCTTCGCCATAAGCACTCTGGGGCAGGTATATACGAGCAGGCGCATGAAGAAGCAGAACAAGAAACCGGTCATGATAAACATACCGAGGAGCTTCTCTGTTACCACGGAGGGAATAATACTGAGGGGTCTTACTTCCAGCAGCGGACTTAAGTTCCCCCTAGATGGCTTCAAGGTGGAACTGAACGAAGAGAGGAAGTTCGTAGAGCTAATAAATGAGACAGATAAAGCTATCTACAAGGTGAGGTTATATACGAAGAGCCCAAAAAAACTCTACGATATAATCATGAGGAGGAGGGAGAAGGGATCCTCAGAAAAGGATGATGAAGAATTGAAGCCCGAGCGAACGCAATGAGGTCACCTGTCTCAGCTGACTCTGCCTCCTCATCCTCATTCACTCTGCAGTTCTCGCTAAGTTCTCCATGAAGAGAGCGGTATACTGAGCTGTCCTGGGAACAGTATCTACCGTTATGTACTCGTTGGGAGCATGAGCCCTCGCCCCGCTGCCTGGGGCAGTATCTATCATCGCTGTCTTGAGAACCCTCATGACGAGGGTGGTCAGATCGCAGACACTATCCATATCAGAGAAGGAGTTCATCTCAGCAGCTAAGGCCCTGGGAGAGGGGGACCTCTACATACTGTTCAGAGAGATCCTACCGAACGTTTGGCCCTCGGTTATACCTCTGTTCATGATGACGATAAGCGGGAACATAGTTGCGGAGAGCGGTTTGAGCTTCCTTGGCCTGGGAGATCCCAACGTGGCAAGCTGGGGGAAGACATCGACAATGGCTAGCAGGGCGTTCTATGCGGGATCCTGGTGGGGGATACTCTTTCCAGGGCTCGTGCTCACTTTGACCATCGTATCTTTGAACTTGATGAGCGACTACATAATCAACGTGCTCACAAAGGCTGAGAAGTAGCTATTGAGAGGTTCTATTTAGACCGCTGTCTAATTACATTCCGACATTTTTTTATATTCATTGTACTCAATTCTGCACGAGTGAAAAAAATGGGCGATGAAAGATACATAGAGCTTTATGGAGAGCTCGTCTCTCTCAGAGAGCTGGGATTATCTTCCTTAATATGCTCGGCTCTCGCATTCTTATTGTTCTACCTCTCTCCAAGTATAGCCTCATTCATGGGCATGCCAAACCTCACCAATGCTCTGAAGATAACCTTCGGTGCAATTGGAGCATTCTTGGGTTTCTTCATCTCCATTCCGCTGACAAAAGTGAAGAGGAAAATAATCCTGGAGGGCGATTGAATTGATAGATCTATCATTGCTGGCACAAGCAGCTTTGCTCTCTGCTGTGTCGGCTATCATATACATATTCATTGGAATACTTCCTGGAACGGATGAAACTGCTACGATGTCGCCTGTTGCCCTCGCCCTCCTCC
>POCB01000059.1 GCA_002899805.1 Fervidicoccus sp. | reverse complement strand
GCCCCCGGCGCTCACACAAAGCCATCGTTTCCTTTCAGAAGGAAAAATGGTATTCCAAGTAGCATTCTCGCATCTTAATTGGAATTTAAAAGATCTTCATAAAGAACATCAAATTATCACCAGAAAAGTCAAAAAAATGATGGGAGAGCAGGTCCAAAAATCAACTTCGCCAGTCTCAGATACCAAGGTATGAAAAGGTTCTTCTTTCTCTTTTTGATACTATCGTAAATAGCCTTTGCGACTTCCTCAGGACTCAACCCCTTCAATGTTTGTATTCCCCCTGCTCGTTCGTGGAACTCTGTCTCCACGACTCCAGGATAAACGTTCAAAACATCGATCCCCTTTGTTTTTAACTCTCTCTTAAGTGCTTCGGAAGCATAATGGAAAGCCATCTTCGTCGCTCCATATAGAGGTAGCTTGGTCATGAGCACAAAAACTCCTCCACTCAGAACGTTGACTACCATTGAACCTTTCTCCATGTATGGAGAGAGCTCTTTTATCAAAAGAATCGGAACCACGAAATTCACATTCGTCATATTAATTACTTCTTCAGTATTCATCTCGAGTACGCCCTTGTAGAGTCCATAGCCGGCATTGTTAACTAAAATTCCCAACGGAGAGAATTTTTCAGCAACATAATCTCGAACTTTTTCAGCAGAAGAGGGGTTGGAGAGATCTAGATCCAGGTATTCGAAGCTTTCACTGCATTGCCTCTTCAATTCCTTGAGGCGCTCTTCTCTCCTGGCAATTCCTAAAACCTTGCTTTTTCCATCTTGACAAAACTTCAGGCTGAGCGCCTTGCCTATACCGGAGGAGGCGCCGGTGATAACCACGTTTGCCTTTTCCATTGAGAATATCCCTCTGCGAAACCTTTTCTTAAACTTCACAAAAACTCTTTCTATTCTTATCTTTTAAAAGCATCTTGGAGTAGGGTATCATATCATAGTTTCTAAAAGTTTTTTGGGAGGCTTTCTAGCAATCCAGGCTGCTCCAGCGAGGACCGAGTCTTCCCCATAGTATGCCAATTTGAAGTCTGGAAGTCTGTTTATTGTATATCTGGGAACCATCTCCAAGAATTGTCTCACAAAGTCTTGATTCTTCAGAGCAATTGAGCCACCCAAGACCAATAGCTCCGGGTCATAAGCATTGATGACGGAAGCAATTCCTGCTGCATTTATCATCGAGAGCTCATCGATTATTATTGAAGCTAGTTGGTCTCCCTTTCTCCATAAAGCAAAGAGATTTTCAGGAGATACGCTTTCTGAACTACTCAGCTGGGTTTTCCCAGAATAATCACGTTTCAATTTTTCGACGAGCTTCCATAAATTTTTACCCGATGATAATCCTTCCCAGTGTCCAAAGCCCCCGCATCCGCACTGTATATCAGAACCATATGATAAGACTAGATGTCCGATTTCATGAGCATTTCCATCTTTACCCAACAGTAGCTCTCCATCGACGACCACTCCTGCACCGATTCCTGTGCTCAATGTAACGTAGACTATGTTCTTTTTTCCCTTCCCATATCCTCCCATCAGCTCACCATAAGCAGCTGCTACACAATCGTTCAAGACGAATGTTGGAATTCCGAAGAAAAGCTCCAGAGGCCCCTTTATTTCAAATGTTTTCTCTGTTACATTGGGAGAGGAGACAACCATTCCTTTCTCTAAGTCTAAGGGACCAATAGTACCTACTCCTATAGCTATAGGTTTGATTTCCTCTAGTACCTCTAAGATTTCCCTCGTTCTTGCGATGATCCTCTCGACAATTCCTCGACTTTCCTCGGGATCATTCGTAGCAAATTCAGCTCTTTTGAGTAGCTCCATCCTATTGTAATCATAAATTCCTATCCTCGTTCTAGTTGCCCCGATATCTACAGATATGATCGCTTTTCTCACCACTGGGCACCTTCTACCTGGAGCTCTGCTTGTGATATTCAAGGTATTATATACGCATGGATTAAGATATTTTGTTCCACATAGCTATTTTTGACTTGTCTATTTCCTTCAAAATGATTATCAAACTTTTGAGTTAATGAATGAGGTCTTCTGTAATGAAGAGCTCAAAGTTTTGACTTCCACCGTGAAGGTGACTTTCGGTGTTAAAGTTTTTATTTGACCCTAGACCGAAAAACAGAAGAGAGAGCCCTCATTGTAGATATACTTAAAACTTTAAACGAAGCTGCTGTCGAGCAGGGGACAAGAGCTAGGGTAAAAACAACAGAGATCTCGAAAGTATATGGTGGGAAGCAGTGAAGCTCGCTAGAGAAGAGCCGTTGCTCTCTCTCGAGTACAGGGTCAGTAAGGAAAGATATAGAAACGTCCTCAAATTCCTAGCTCAGGGAATCGGAGATTTGAGAAGGCTTAAAGTAAAGCTCGAAGATATTGAGGGAAGATCTCTGAGCAATAGGGTTCTACATGATATACTTCATATCTTTGGAAGACATCCTCTCATAGATGAAGATAACAAGTTCTTGGATCCTCTCATTGAAGAAGCTGCTAAAACTCTCTAGCCTTTTCTTCCCATCCTCATTGTCTATGAACTCGAAATCATAGCTAAATCTCATCACCTCTCAATAAATGTCCGATGACCGGTTTATCCATTGACACATACCCATATCAGCGTCTGCACTCACGATGGGAATGACTTTCATACCATGCGTTCTCCTTCATGAAAGATAGAAGCATAGGGAAATGAGATGGTTTGGTTATCAGCAATGAAGATGACTGTTTTTTCAATTGAGAAATCGATGCATAGAACAGTGGATGGACCACTGCACTTTAAAATACATTTCTGACACTCAATTATTCTCAATTGTGTTATTTTTCGAGTGCAGAAAAGATTTTTATATTAAAGCTAGTATTCTGATTATGCCTCTTTCTCATGAAAAAGCAGAGAAACATATAGCTCCTACCCCCGAAAACAAAGGGATGAAGTTCTCCAGATATTATTGAAAAAGTTTTATGCTAAAAATTTATATATAAAATAGGATATCACATGATGTTTCCTTTTTTTGGAAAGGAGAGCATAAGACATATACTAAATGGCTACTGAAAGAGAAGAAGACGACCGATAGAATTGCGCATAATTTCATATATTACTAACCCAACCCTTTCATTCTTTCCCCATTGACGTAGATTTTCTTTGGTTAAATTCGTGTATTTTCTCTTTCATTTTTATGCCATCGACATGGCTCGGAGAGCTAGATAAAACGTTAGAATTCAGGTGACTCCCGAAGATCTTCTTTTTCATCCTCCCGCCGCCCTCTCCTTTAAATCCTCAGCTTAGCCAATATGTTGAGTCGGAGGTGCTTGAGATCAGAGACCCT
>POCB01000217.1 GCA_002899805.1 Fervidicoccus sp. | reverse complement strand
GAATGAGCTCTTAAGGAAGTCCTGTCCATCAAGTATGTGCTTGGGAAGGATGGGGGTTGTATCTGGAGCTGCAAAGAGTTGGAGTTGGGCTCCTGGGAGGAAGACTCCAGGCTTTATGATGACCGTTGTGGAATTTACTATGGTAACGGTTGTATTGGGGAAATATAATGTCCCGAAATTGGTGTAGAATGGTACTATCTTCTCGAATGTGAACTTAACATCTTCCGCGGTCACCGGCTGTCCATCCTGCCATGTTGCGTTTGTCCTGAGCTTGAAAACGTAGCAGCCACATGTCGTATTGACATAGTAGCTCTCGGCGAGCCCCGGAACCAAGTTGAGGCTCCTATCAAACCTGAGGAGGATGTCGAATATTTGGGAGGCTACGAACGCCCCGTTTCAAGCACTAGATGCTGTAATCTGAGACGGCTCGGCCGTCATCGCAATTGTAAGGGTACCGCCAACCTGGATGCTGTTCGCCACAGTAGGAGCTTGAAGCATTAATAGGATCAGCATGAAAATGAGTATTAAGCTCAATATTCTGAAGTTCATTAAAGTTACCTTAAGCTAGTTATATCATTAGTGGAAAAAAGACTGATATCCTCTGATTCAAAAAGTTGATGTTACAGATGTGATAAATAAAAAATTTTTCTAAAAATTCTTTTAATAAACCGAATGAAAAATACGCTTACTTTTCTGATAAATATTTCCCCAATATTTCTATTCCCTGTTCGAGCTCATTCTCGGGCATAATAACAAACGTTACTCTCAAGTGGTTTGCCCCACTTTTTCCAAAGATAGAGCCAGGCAACATAGCTACTTGCTTTTCTTCCGCTAACTTATAAGCGAACTGTATGTCGTCCTTCACATCCATCTTCTTCATATAGTAGCTTAAGTCGGGAAATAGGTATAAGCCAGCCGGGGGCTTCCAGACTTTAGCTTCCGGCAGATGCTTTCTGAAGGCCTCATAAGCTACATCTCTCCTCTTTTTGTAAATCGGTACGACTTTTTTGAGGTATTCTTCTTTAATTCCGGTTGTCAAGGCGAAGTATGCCATCCATTGCGCTGAAGTTGAAGAAGAAATCGACATGAGTCCTTTAAGCTTATTCATTTCTCCTATAACTTCCTTTGGAGCATATGTGTAACCCAATCTCAATCCTGGTATAGCAATATCCTTCGAAAAGGAATTGATGCCAACGAGCTTCTCCATAGTTCTGCTGTACCTCTGTATCCACACATGCTCACCTTCATAAACCAAATGCTTATATGCTTCGTCATAGAGCAGCCAAACATCGTTATCTATTACCAAGTCGGCTATCAGCTTCATCGTGCTTTCTTTTAAAATTCTGGATGTTGGGTTGTCGGGACTCGTTATCAAGACGAAAGATGTCGACCTTGTGATTTTCTCTTTGAGACATTCTTCATCCGGTTGAAACTCGTCATCAATTTTCTGAACACACGTCTTCACTCTGAGTCCATACATTTTCGCAAGGTCCCAGTAGACGCTGTATGAAGGATCGAGAATAACAACTTCGTCTCCTGGGTCGGAAAGAGCGAAGAAACTCAGGTTCAGCCCTTCCACCCCTCCTTCAGTTATTATTATGTTATTTGGTTCAACATCGAATCCTCCGTATTTCTTCAGGTCCTTTGATATCGCATCTCTCAACTCTGCAAGACCTTGCGTTGTCGAATACTTGTAGTGATTGAAGCTATTCTTTAAAGCATGATCGAATGTTATTTTGATCAGTTTCTCATCTGGAGGAAGTCCAGGCTGTCCCTGTGTATAGTTGTATACTTTTTTGCCACTTCTCTCTAGTTCACTTACCTTTGAAACCAAAATCCTGTGCGGAGAAGAAGGTATCTGGTTTGACCTTGCAGATATCTTTCTCAAAAATTTCACCAGATAATAAAAAGATACTTTATTGTAATAAACTTTTTGAGTAAGGTTTTGATTGCCGATATAGTTTGAAATACTTTCCATTCTTTGAATTTCATAACTACCTTTTACTTATATCTATACAGATTTACCATATCTAGGGAAAAATTCTCGAAGGATATCTAGAACCACTAGTAAACATTTCCATCAAACATAAATTTGATTGCAGCCAACAAAGGGCTAGAATCGCTGAATTTGATAAAGAGATTTTTTATCCATTTAGGTTATGTTTCACAGGTGGGGCACCCACCTGCATAATCCTCCTCTGCTACTACCATATCCTTTTTCCCTATTCTAAGTTTCTTAGCTGTCTGCTTCACCTCTCTGACTTCCTCTATTTTCTTCTTTATCGCTTCATCCTGCCGTGCTGCACTCTTCACGGAAAGTCCCTTATTCAGGACCTGAATCTTTTTGCTCTTATCCCTGTAGACGGTGATCCCTTTTATTCCAAGCTTCCAAGCAAGCATGTATACTCTTCTCACGGTATCTGGTGGTTCACTTTCCCTCAAATTAATGGTCTTGCTAGTTCCAGCATCAACCCAAGCCTGCCAGGCTGCCTGGTGGAGGAGATGCCATATGGGGTCAATATCATGCGCTGTCTTGAAGATCTCTTTGAGCTTCCGATCTATCCCTTCTATTCCTTGAATGGATCCTGTCTCTGCTATCCTTTCAATGAGCTCTTTAGAGCTCGCATTAGTATTATCTAGCGCTCTGAGAAATACCTTATCTATTTCAATGAAAGTCCCGACTGAGACAATTCTCATGAAGGCCAATGCGAAGAGAGGCTCTATGCTGCTGCTGGTTCCTCCAATTATGCTGATTGTGCCCGTTGGTGCTATGCTTGTCACAGTGGCATTCCTGATACCATATTTCATGTATAGCTCATCAACCAACCTCCAATCAGGATGCGGTACATCAACAGGAAGACTCTCTGGAAGTTTGAATCCTGCTTTGCCCAGAAGTTCTTCTATTCTTGCTGCATTCCTCCAAATCGGCCTGTATCTCTTCGGGTCGAAAGCTGGAAAGCTTCCCTTCTCCTTGGCCAACATAATACTTTCTGAGTACGCGTTGTAAGCAATCCATTCTGATATCTTATAGGCTAAAAATACAGCTTCGACTGAATCATATGGAATTTCAAGCATGGCTAAGAAATGAGCCCATCCCATTACACCAAGACCGATCTTCCTCGTGAGTCTATTGGCTTCGGTTATTTGTGGAAGCGGATGCTTGTTGGCATCTATTACGTTGTCCAAAAATCTCACAGCAGTCTTCACATCCTCCCCAAGCTTGTCCCAGTCGACAATTAATCTGTCATCTTTTTCGATAACATATTTTGTCAAGTTTATGCTTCCAAGATTGCAGTTCTCCCAATCTAACAAGGGCTCCTCGCCGCATGGGTTAGTAGCATTTATTTTTCCTAGATACCATATGGGGTGAGTCCTGTTGATAGTATCGATGAATAGCATGCCTGGATCTCCGCTATCCCACGCACTGTTAACTATTTCATCGAACAGCTCCTTCGCCCTTATCCAACCAGTGATTCCATTTTCGTTTTCAGCAATTGCCAAAGCTTCTTCCCATGTTATAATAGAAGAGTTTTGGAGAGGAAGCGACCAATCATTTTCTTCGAGCTCTCTGTATATCTCTTCTTGAACCCATTTTTCCTCTATGCTGAACCTCATCAGCCTTGTAGCATAGTACTTGCTACTCAGTTCTACCGTGTTTCTGAGCCAGGTCTTCCTCGGATTTATGAGCGGGAACAACGAATCCTCTTCAACTGCTTTCATAAAACTGTCATAAACTCCCACGCTTATGTTGAAATTCTGAAGAATGACGTCCTTGAGTTCTCCCGTCTTAGCTTTGATAAACTTCCTTATATCTGGATGGAATACGTGTAGCACGCCCATGTTGGCTCCTCTTCTCTTTCCGCCTTGTTTAATCACTTCGGTAGTGGTATCGAAGAGCCTCATAAAGCTCAGGGGTCCGCTCGCAATCCCTTGCGTTGACTTAACTATGTCCCCTTCCGGTCTGAGCTCGGAAAAATCGAAGCCAGTTCCTCCTCCTTGCTGTTGTATTAAAGCTTGGGCTCTCAGCGAATCCATTATACCGTCTCCCTCAGTTGTTGTTAGGGAGTCTCTGACAGGTATTACGTAACAAGCACTAAGTACCCCGTTTCTAGTTCCCGCATTCATCAGCGTTGGTGAGTTTGGAATGAAGCGCAGTCCAGACATCAGATGATAGAACTTTTCTCTATACTGTCTTCTGCTCTCCTCATCTATCTCAACCGAAGCAATGAAACTAGCTACGCGTTTGAACATCATAGAGGGGGTCTCAATATATCTGAGGGTCTCGTGGTGTTTGAGCAAGTATCTAGCTTCGAGGACTTTCAGCGCATTGAACGACAGCATGAGGTCTTCATTGCTAAAGGTGTTCCAGTTCCCTTTCCCATAAACGTGATTATATATTCTTCCCAATACATAACGCTTTGCCGCTTCTTCCCATCCCTGATTCTCCACCATGAGGTTTATCATATTCTTTTCCACTAAATCCGAAATATGAGTGGATTTAACCTCATGATCACTCAGACTCAGATCTCTGAGGACCTGCTCATATATCTGATTTATTTCCTCTTCCCTCAAAAGCTCCACTCCAGATGAGGCTTTCCAGATGGAGCTCTTAAGCTTCTCATGATTGAAAGGCTCTTTCCTTCCATCGCGCTTCACGACGACTTTCGACTCACTATCTTGGCTGAAGATGGAGACCTCGCCAGAGGTAGCATTTTTCATAAGCAGTCACCTTCTCTCCTTCCTTTCAAGAACATTTTCTCTTGATCCAGATCCCAAAACACCTTTTTTTGGTCATTATTTAATTTTGTTACGCCTGGGTTATTACGCCTTTTCGCTATTTTGAGGTAATATCTTCTTATATTAGAGGTTTTTCAGAATCTGTCTTATTTTAAAAATTCTATCCCTCTCTATAGTCAGAAAGTTAAAAAAATTCTTTTATATGCTGCTAGTATTTTATTCTCAGCTTTTTAAACTAATCGAAAGCTAGTTTCAATTATATATTTCTGTCCAGTTGAGTAAAAATATGGAGAGGTTAAAGATTGAACTGCTCGAAGTGCGGAGTAAAAAAAGCAGTAGCTAAAAAGCCATTTACGGATCAATACATGTGCCTAGATTGCTATATGAGCGATATTTACAAGAGGATTAAGAGGAATTTGTCCCGAAGTAAGCAGCTTGAGTACAGGGGGAAGATTGCCTTCCTCATACCACAACCTTATTTGGCCTATGGATTGTTTGCCCTCAGAATAATATTGGCAATCGAAAAAAAGTACGAATCCGAGATCCATATTATCATGGAAAGCTGCGATGACTCCAAATTCGTAAAAGATGGGAGTGAGAAAAATGTGAGGATCTATGCTCTTCAAGCTCCAGAAGAATTAAGATATTTGCTGAAAGATGAGAACTCCATTGCTTGGTGGCGGAGATACAGAGCAATTGCCGCTTCCTCGGTCCTCAAGCTTGGCTTCAGATCTATGGTTCTACCTTTATGTGCGGAAGCTGCAAGCAAGATGGAAATATCTTCTATACTCTCTTCGCAATTGGATGGGGGTGGCGAAGAAGAATTATATCTGTTGAGACCCGATGGATTCAGCTTTGTGAATGCTTTATATGGAATCAGTTGTAGAGAGGTTACTTTATTCTCATATATGATGTTTCCAGAAGCGTATGAAGAGCAGCTCAGAGCCGAATCGAGAATTGGAAAATCACTCGTCGATGAATACGCTAACAATATCTTGATGAGTGCGATCAAATGGAGAAGTGGAGAAGTATTGCATTCAATTGATAAATCGATCGCCTGGCTCTACGGTTCTCAAAACGTTCCAAAGTGTAAATATTGCGGTGGTTTTTCTTTAAAAAAGAACGTGTGTAGCTATTGCGAGGTTTTCGAAGATGAAAAGATCAATGTTTTGCTGTCTCAGGCAGAACTGAGAGAATGCAAACAGCTCTGATATCCTCCCCGCCCTGAGGAGCGAGGCTTTCAGTTGTAACTCATAGTGAAATTGGAATTGTAGAAGAGATGGTTACATGCTTCATGTTTATCCATTATCCTGAGAAACCTATTCAGAAAGTACTCTTCCTATCGTCCTTTTCTCCTCTATGAATTAGTTCTGCCCTTTTGATTTCAGCATATCTGCTTATCAGATAGGACAAGAATAGCCTCAGCATCGAATAATATCTGGAAGATTTGTACCTCTCGATCTTTTCCTTGAGCTCTTTCTTTGATGGTTCTGAGCCCTTGAACCAAGCTTTAACTATCGAACGATATATGTATTTCAAGAGGGAATCATACTCATCATCGATATCGAAAGAAGTTTCGTCAACCTCCTCTAGTATCTCCTCAATGTCATCACCAAGATAGTAATCAAGAAGATCGAGGGCTTCTGAAGTTTTTCTCCTCATTCATAGCACCTTCTGAGAAAGTCCCTAATAGAGTATTGTTTCACTTTGTGGATTTTTAACTTTTTTATGGCTCTACTTTCTCCCCTAAAATCGGCAACTGAGGTTTGTTTTTAGTTTGGAAAAATTGAAGCTTTATCGGTGAAGTTAGTCTGCTTTAAAAATTGCAGAGCTTTCAAAGTTTAGAACGAGCTTCTTACATTTCATCATCACCATAAATACTATATTAGAGAGAACTCCATGATACTATGGGGAGAAGCTTTGAAGATAAGAGCACTGACTCTTTATGCGAATCCGCCCAACAATTTCAATGAAGCAGATCTGTGGATAGCAGAAAAGGCAAACTTGCTCAGAGAGGCGGCAGAAAAAATTGAATCTCAGACTAATCTAGAAGTCTGGACCAGAAGAATCTCCATTTACTTACCAAAGGATGAGGATGTTGAGACTATAACTGAAGAAGTTCGCAAATATAGCGATATAAAGTTCATGATTTATCAGAGAACTGTATCTCAGACTGAACTGAGGCTTTTGAAGAAGGTTGTTGCTTCGGGAGCTTATTCGGCCTTGATAACTGAGAGCGAACAGGACTTAATGAAGGCCGCTACAGCTATTGAGGCGATTTCATCAGATGAGCCTACCAACGCGACAAGAGTCGCATTTGAGTTCAGTGGTCAGATGTTTGAGACAGCATATTTTCCCCTCTCTCTACATGCGATGAAGGGTCCTGACCGCTTCGCTATGGCACTTCTATATCCCACAGATGCTCTCAACGCTCGAGGAAACATTGGTGAGGCACTGAAAGCGACATTGGAAAAGATATATTCGGAGATAAAAGGATTCCTCAAGGATGGACTTCTCGGAAATAAAGTAAGTGGGATAGACTATTCACTCAGTCCATGGATGGAGGAAAGTGTCGCAAGATTCATTCAAGAAAAGGGAAATTGCTCTTTTGAGAACTTAGATTGCTTAGAAGAAGTCCGTAAGGCGAACAACGTTCTTTCGGACTTCGCGAGAGACAAAGGAGGAATAGGTTTCAATGAAATCATGTTGCCATTGGGAGAAGATGATGAGTTGAAGTCTATGGTAGAGCAGGGGAAACTTACACTGAAGGACTTTCTCATCTACTCCACCGTCTGCGTTGCTGGTATAGACATGATCCCCTTGTATTACCAGAAAGGAGAGCTAACAAGAGTTTTGAAGTCCAGTTATGCTATTGCCAGACAAAAACGCAGACCTTATGGTGTGAGGCTAATACCTGTAAAGGACAACAGAAGAAAAATTAGGCTCGATGGGTTCGGAGAAGTGCCTGTTATGGTATTTGTCTAAGCACTGACCTTTTTCTCAGCGCATTCGAACAATTGCTTCACAATGTCTGCCGCTACATTTTCAACTACTCTTCCTAAAGCAGCAAGCATCCCTCCAAGCTTAGCATCTGCAGAGTATTCCAGCTTCGTCTTTCCTCCTTCCACATCGCTCAGTGTCACAGTGGCCTTTGCTTCGAACGAATTTCCTATACTGCCTCCTTTAAGGTAGACTTCGTAGCTTTCCTGCGGTTTCATTTCTTTGATATAGCCCTCTGTGTTAAAAGTTCCAGAAATTGCTCCAACTTTGAATTTTACTTTTGCTTTGAAATTGGTTCCCTTTATCTCGTGGCTCTGAATTCCTGGAACACATTCAACGACTTTAACAGGGTCGTTGAAGAATTCAGCTACTTTGTTTCTCGGAGCATTTATTACAATTGTATTCTTGATTTGCAATTTTCCCACCGAGTATATTTAAAATTAAGTGGAATTAATTTTTTTCTCTTATTAATAATAAAAATTGATAAAAATGAGCTTCCTATTTTCGAGCTTTTCGTCATACTTTATTGCTTTTTCCGAATAAAAATGAAGTCAACTTAAAAACTCTTTATATATGCCGTTATGCGAAAATGGCAAAAATTGGATTCTTGCGAACTATGAAAAATAATAGTGTATGAATGTTAAATATAAAAGTGAGTTCAACATTTAATTTATTGGTGATTTGGATGAAAAGATTTGGAGATTTGATATATTCTCCTGAAAAGGCGTCTGGTGAGGCCATATCTAAAGTCGAAACCCATACTCCGAAAATTGAAGCGCCGGAAAAAGTTAAGGCAAATGAACCTTTTGAAATAAAGGTTACAGTTGGACCTCATCCTAACCAAGTTGCTCATTCGATAAGATTCATCAAAGTATACTTTGAAGAGGAGGGCAGAGGATTTAATCCTGTGCATATTGCTACAATCTATCTAGAACCGGAATATGCTGAGCCAAAACTGACACTCACAGTGAAGCTCAAGAAGAGTGGTGTTCTCTACGCAATAGAGTACTGCAATCTACATGGGTTATGGGAAGCAAGAAAGGAAATTAAAGTAGAGTAAAGTTTTCAACTTTTTTATAGCTTATATATTATTAGAAAGCCCGCAAAATAGCAAAATATGTTGTATAGTTCCAGCATAGCGACAGAAGGCCAAGCAATGAAATAGGAGCCCAGAAAGCTCAGAAGGAAAAGACCTATGAGAGCATATCCGTAGCTCTTTTTTCCATGTCTAGCAAGTGAAACCCCGAATATAAGGAGTGAGGCGCTCATCAGTATGAAAAACTCTAATGATACGAAGTAATGCGGTCTGGTTCCTTCCGGAAATAAACCTATCCCCATCAGAGAGAAGGCTCCCACTATATATATCCCTACTCCAATACAACCCAGTTTTCCTGGGATAGCCGATGATAGATGGAACGAATATAACAAAGCTAAGATTGAAGATATTATGAGCGTCCAGTTAAATATGTAGGATTTTTCTAAGCCAACCCTACCGAGGTCGCTGAGTGCATTCTTGGTTATACTGAACCATGGATTCAGGTATATTGATAGCGAGATACCGAAAAAGGCTACAATAAAAGTGAGGATACCTAAGAACCTAGTGACCCCTTTCAAGGCGCTTCACATATAGGTTTCTGTTCTCAACTCACTACAGCTTTTTCAGAAAAGCCTCTATTTCTTCTAAGCCAAGCTTACGGTATTCTTTCCTTTCAACATCCACAATACCAACATCGAAATTGATGGCCTTCATCTCTTGGTCACTCGACTCTTTAAGAACTTTGAGAGATAGTATTATAGCATCATCGAGGGACATGTCGTTCCTGTAGCTCTTTTCTAGTTTCTCCTCTATAGCAGATTCCCCTCTTCCGATAGATGTGGCAAAATATCCGAAGTATTGACCCGCGGGATCTGTCTTAAAGAGCTGCGGTCCAGATGCATCGACGCCTCCAATTAGCAGAGAAACGCCGAAAGGCCTCACTCCTCCGTGCTGGGTATAAGCTTGCTTCAGATCGCTTATCTGTTTTGTGAGGTACTCTATCGGTATTGGTTCACCATATGTGAGCCTATGACTAACAGCCAACTGCCTCGCATATTCGATGAGGATCCTCCCATCTCCTCCAAACCCTGCAAATGAAACACCTATATGTGAATCGATCGCGCTGACCTTTTCTATACTCGCAATGTCAACGAGAGATTTCGCTATGGCCTTTTCTGCGGCTAGAACTACCCCTTGCTTAACTCTTATACCGACGGTGCTCCATCCTTGCTTAACCGCTTCAAAAGCGTATTGAACCTGGTAAAGCCTACCATCTGGAGAGAAAACTGTCAGAGCTCTATCATATCCCATCATAGCTGGTGAGAATGCCATTGCCTCTACCCCTATATCAACATTGCTATTAATTATAACTGAAAAGCTATTAATAGTTTCGCTTATGCTTATCTTTCTAATCAATCGTGCGATTCATGACATTTAATCCGATCATATAGAAAAAGGGTCAGCTCGTCGCGAGACATTCATCGGTGGTGAGCTTCCACCTAATCCCCATATTGGGACGGCCACATCATCCCCCTTCTCCTTTTTTAAGTTTGGGAAATATAAAACCGATAGCGAAGGACTTTCTGGTTCTCTTATAGATGCTGAAAATCATGTTTGTATTTCTCTTCCAGTCTCATTACTCACGACTGTGCCAATCCGATAGGGTTTTTTCAATTTAGTATCCTCACATGAGTCCCTCATTCGATTTTTTTCCATCTTCTTTTCCTGCCCCAAAGATATCTAGGCTGAGCTTCTTCCTTTTCCTCATTTGCGCTTCTTCTGCTGTTCCGCTCGTTACGATCTCATATAGCTTCGCTACTTTCCCAGGTCCAGGCCTGAGCAATCTTCCTAGCCTCTGAACGAACTGCCTTCTGCTCCCTGTTCCAGCAACTATTATGCCTACGTTCACATCCGGTATGTCGATTCCCTCATCCCCCACCGTGGTCAAGACGAGGACGCCCGTTCTGGTTTCTCTGAATTCTTCAAGTATTTTTTTCCTCAGTTTGGGATCAGTTGATCCAGTTAGGACTTTGGCGCCCAAAATTTTTCCAAGCTCTTCTGCCTGATCGACGTATTGGGTGAATATGAGAATTTTAGAGCCCGCTTCAAGCTCCTTTTTAACCAGGTTCACTACGGCCTTCTCTTTTTCTTTAGCTTTCTGATAGATCTGGAGCATTTCGTTGTGGATCTTGAGAGCCCTGGCCATCACGGGGTTCCCTCTCTGCGCTTTCGCGAGCACTTCTTTGAAAGGCATCCCCTTAGTAATGTTCTTATATGCCTCTCTCAGTCTCTCATATTTCATCCTCTCTTCATCAGTCAATCTAACTCTCACGATGAAAGTTTCATATGGAGCCAAATATCCCTTTTCAACCATCTCCTGGGGCGTCTTATAATAAACGATACCTCCCATGAGAGGGAAGAGGTCAACATGTCTGCCATCTTCTCTTATAACGGTTGCACTCAGTCCCATCCTGACAGGAGAATACATTCCCAAAGCGATCGTCCTGAACTTATCCGCTGGTAGGTGGTGGACCTCATCTACTATGAGAAAGCTGTACCTAAAAGAAAGCAAGTCTATGTATCTGAATGCTGTTTGATACGTTGATACAGTAATCGGTGCAAGTCTCTTCTCCTCACTGTAGAAGGGGGAGACCATTGATTCTGATATATTTGTGAATTTCGTTATCATATCTATCCACTGGTTCAGTTGTTCCTTCGTGTAAGTTATGATAAGTGTTCTTTCTTGGACGGCGGCTATCGCAGCTATAGCTATTACAGTCTTTCCAGAACCAGTTGGCAAAGCTATTATTCCCCTTCTATCGTTCTCTATCCATTTGTCGAGGGCTTCCCTTTGGTAGTCTCTCAGCTCAGTCCTGAGCTCAACCTTGAAACTCAAAGGCAAACTCTTCATCACACTAGTTTTGTCATCTATTTCAACTCCCTTCGAAGATAGCTTTTCAATAACGTCAAAGAGCTTAGCTGGAGGAACTATGTATGCTTTAATAACCTTGTCATAACTGAGGAATTCAGAGGATTCACCGAGAAGTCCCTTCAGGAAAAAGTTAGGCTTCAAAATCACCCTGTTTCCTTCAAGCGTGAAGACCGCCTTCATTTTTTCATTGCTGTCTAGAGGGGGGGTTTGCTGAGAAGAGATGGTCCTACCGCTGCTTTCCATCTTTCTAATCATTTCTCTTATCTCGTCCAAACTCACGCCATTCATCTTTGCTTTATCTAGATTGAGGACGAATTCTTTTGAACCATCTGTTTTGGTTCCTCTGTAATCGCTGAATTTGATCAGTTTTTTGAACTCATCCTCTGAGAGCCAGCCCTTCAATGTGATTCTCTGTGGCAAATCATTCTTCCCATCCATAATAGCACAACACCTCTGGTTCAGTGAAGCTCTTTAGTCTAGCAATAGCTTCATCCTCCTCTAAAGTAGGCTGAGTGCACTCAACTAACACCAAGTCTGCCTGTCTCAATATCCTGCTGTCCTCGCATCTAGCGAGAGCTGTTGTTAAACTATCCCATTCATCGCTCGATCTTAAGACTTTCATCTCCCTCCACTCTACCGGAATGTTCCCCAAGCTCGCCGGATCTGGCCTGGTTATGATCTTAATTCCATTACCTGTTGTTTTATCTACGATTATTACTACTTCGTTCCCCTCAACTTCACAATCGGTTATAGAATCTAAAACTTTGCCCAGCCAGGGAAAGTTTTCCAATTCTTCTCTTAAAACAGTGTAAAGGTCCTCATTGCGTGGGTTTCTCTTCATCTTTTAATCATCCGCATTTAGGATCCTCTTCATCGGAACCATTAAACTTCCTTATCAAAATTATATCTCGTCTGAGGTTTTTAATTTATAGCTGGTCGTTCAACGTCCAAGCTTTCTTGTGAACACCTTTAGGAAAAAAAATAATCGATAATATAATAAAAGTCAAAAAAGAACGATAAGAAGAAAATATAGAAAGAGGTTTCGAAATTGGGCTCTAATTTCGCTGAAATGATGAGGAAAGAGGCTGAAATGAAAATCAAGGCCTTGAAGAAGACGGGAGAAATACCGATAAAGCTTGTGGTGCTGAGTGGAAAGGGTGGCGTTGGTAAGAGCGTGACCACAGCCAACTTGGCTCTTGCCTTCTCTCGGCTCGGTTATGCTGGTAAGGTAGCTGTGTTGGATGGCGATATACATGGTCCAAGCATACCTATCTATCTAGGAATAGAAAATTCTCTGCTCAGAGCAGAGGGAGAGACCATCTATCCAATAGAAGGACCAATGGGTGTGAAAGTTATGAGCATAAGCTACTTCCTGTCGAAACAGGACCTCCCCATCATATGGAGAGGACCCCTAAAAATGAAGTTCATAAGGGATATGCTCGCTTCAGTTGACTGGGGTAAAGCTGAGATACTCTTGATAGATACTCCGCCTGGAACTGGCGATGAAATACAGAGCATAACTGAATATGTGACAAAGCTCAGCGGTGCTGTAGTGGTTACATCTCCTTCGGATGCTTCTATAAATGTTGTCAAGAGAGCGGTGAACTTTCTCAAGGTAAAGAAAATACCATTGCTCGGAATAATCGAAAACTTCAGCTACATAAAATGCCCCAGTGGTTATGAAGCTAAAATAATGGGAGAGGGGGGAGAAAGGATTGAAAAGCTTCTTGGAGGAAAAATCATCGCCAGAATCCCATATGATCCTCTGCTCTCTACCTCCATTCAGGACTTCGGAAATCCATATGAAGAAGAGAATTTGAAAGGAAATGAAGCAGCAAAAGCCTATCTCAAAGCTGCTGAACAAATACTCTCACAGGTGGGAGGTAAGGCCCAATGACGAGATGGCTATTGAAGTGCAATGAATGTGGGACAGAGTGGTATCTGGAAGTTAGCTTCAATTTGGCTGAAATGGGAAAAATTTATCACTATTGCAAGACATGCCGGAAGAACACTTTTCATACGGTTCTGAAAAGGGAGGATTGAATTCTCAGTCCAGGTAATCCTTGGTCTCTATCTTTTTCGGCAAGTATTCTTCAGCCAAAAACTTGAGCCCTTTGCTAGCCATAGCCTCTATTTCCAGCTTACTATGAGTCAAAAAGAATATCCCGATCTCTTTGATCCATTTTGGTTCCTGGAACCATTGATAGCCGGGAGACTTCTTGACGCTCTTCTTCCCGCTCCTCGTTGTTTTCAACTGTTCCCCCGCAAACGCCTTGTAGACTTTATCACCAACCAGCTCAACTGCTCTCTCTAAGTCCTGCTCCTTGGCTCTTATGATGAAATTCTTCCTCTCCTCGCTCGTCATAAAGGGTTCTTTGCTAAGCTTCCCCTTATAACCTAAGTCCTTGAGTGCTTTGAGGAACCTCTCCTTCTTCTCTCTTCTCAACTTTTCGGGATTTCCAATTCTCGATTCTTCCGGAGTGATGTAGATTTCATTCAGTGGAACATCGTCTCCAAATACATCGCTCATGGTCACTCCCAGGAACCTGGCTTTTGGTGTTGCCAGCCTCTCGCTCTCATAGCTAAGCGTTATCGATCCTATCTTGAAGACACTATATATATAGAACCCATAGGGATCGCTGTCTGCCAGAATATATACGGGCAGTTTGAGTTCCTCATTCAGTCTCCTTACAAACCTCCTAGTTGCTCTGTCCGGCTGACCAGCACTGGTTACGAGTATTACTTTATTCTTTCTCCAGTAACCGTACCTGTGGAGTTGCTGGAACACAGCATCCTTCTCCACGACTAGCACATAATCAGCACTGTAATCAACAAATTCAATTAAGTCTGGGGTCGATTCGATCGCATAGGCTCCGTGTCCCATCTTGCTCAGATCGATGATGTCATTGCCGCTCCTCAGCCTCATGTCACCGACAACTTTTCCCTTTTCTTTGCTCAAGATCAGCATTTCTTCCCTCAACTTATTGGTGAGAACCTCAACATCCCTGAGCACCGCATCACTCTCTTTTTGCTCCTCCCAGGTGTTCTTGAACCTATCTCTCGGAGAAGTGTAGGGAAGTGTGTGCTTTCCTCGATAGAACAGGTCTCTTATAGTTGGATATTCGTTGTTCTTTAGCGCTTCATATATTATCCTGGCCATTAGAACTGTTTGCATGAAGGTTCTCGCTTCCGATTCATCGAAGAGCTTCCTGACAAGCTTCTGATTTCCAAGAAGCAAGAGCTTCCTCTTCGGATCGTATATCGTGTTGGATAGAGTCCTTTTCTTAATAACCAGCGATGGTTCCTCTTTATTCTTAATCTGCTCTACTAGTTTGAGAAATATTTCCCTTATCGCTTTCATCGATTCTTCTCTAGCTCTTTGATCCGCTTTATCCTGAATTACATTGCCGCTCATATTCGCTCACTCCTCCTCTTCTTCACTGGTGCTGGGATCTTCGATGCTTCCCTCCTGCTCTGCCACAGGAAGAGCAACAGGTACTATGTGAGTGAGCTCTTCAGGCTGTTCTAGCTGTGCTCTAACCTTTCTCTTAGCCATTTCCAGAAGCTCCCTCTCTAGGCTCTTCGATGCTTCCCTCAGCTCTTTACCATCCGTGACAAAATATGCTAAGTTCTGCGCTATTTCTGGAATATACTTCATAAACAACCTCAGCTTTTCCTGTGCTTCTTGTTTTTTCCTCTTTTTGGTCAGGTAAACCCTCAGTCTCCTGGCCACTTCCTGCACTGCTGCCTCTATTTCCTTTCTGAGCTCTTCTACCGGAGCTATGCTCTCTTTTCCAACCCCTTTATATGGTACTTTAGTTGATGCCACATGAACTAAGACAGCTACTACATCGGTCTGTTCAAGCTTATATGTTGTTTTCCAACTGAATTCCTCTGAATTCGCTATGCTCCAAATCACATCCGCCTTCTCATCGAAAAGCAGGGGTATCTTATTAGCATATCTGAGAAGGGCAACATATGGTCCCTGTTGTCCCTTCAGAGAATCTTTAGCTATTTCGTCCAAGTTCTCCAGCAATTTTCCCCCGTAAGCTATCCCTGCCTCAACTATGAAAGGATGACCTCCATATGATTTTGGCTTCCTTGTTACAGCATCGACAAATTCTGCCTGAAGTACCTCCTTCAATCCAATCTTTATCAGATCCTCACCAATGGGAGAAAGTGACTCGGAAGATGGTGCTATGAACTTCGTGTCTTTTATTGCTTTATACAGGCTCTCAAGTTCTTTTTCCGTGAGCGTTGATGCCCTTCTCCTAGGATCTATCTTGGCCTTCTCTAAAATCTCTTCAGCCTTCTTTTCACCTACTCTCTGGAAGCTCCTCATGAGGAAATCCTTCATGTTGGCCGAAGGTCTTTCTGCTATCATCATTTTGAGCATTTCTAAGTCTACTCCTATCGGATGCGGCTTTGTCTCCTTTGGAGGTGCGGGGAGCTTCGTGGTGACCCTTCTATATAGCGTTATTTCAGGTTCCTTTCCCTCTCCTTCGATAGAAGGAGATATGAAAATTATGTCGGCATAAGGGGCAATAATAGCTGTTCTCTTCAAATAAACAGAGATGTAATCTTTTGTCCTCTTGCTCCATTCACCTTCAAGAGTTAGCTTTACAATAGTTCCGTGCCAGCCGCTAGATTTTGGCCATTCTCCCTCTTCGAGAACGAGCGGTTCGTTTTTGTCCATCCTTATCATTAGCTTGTAATAGTAGACCTTCTTAGAACTGGGAGTGCTGCTGAATATTTCGAACGGCTTCCCCGTGTTCTGCTGACCATATAGTATAGCCATCTTGGCTCCTAGCCCATACATTCCTCTCGTTTGCCTGAGTTTGTACTTGGAGGAGAAAAGAACTCTGCCAAAGGCATCCGGAATGACAGTGCTGGGAATGCCTATACCATTGTCCTCGACCGTTATCGTGAAGAAGTCCGGATTGTTCGGATCTTCTCTAGAGATCTGAACTGTAACCCTTGGAAGGATCCCATGAACTTCAGTAGCATCCAGGCTGTTTTCGAAGAACTCTCTAACTGCTTGATACATTGCCCTCGATGCGCTAGTGAACCCAGCTATTTCTTTATTCCTATAGAAAAACTCAGCAGGGCTCATCTGTCTGAAGGATTCGTTGGTTGTCTCGGCCATCTAACATCGCTTCCAGCTTCTGTTCAGATTTTCAATATTTTTAAAAACTCCTCTCAATTGTATATTTGTTCCATTAATGGTTATAACCTCTAATACAGGACTGATGCTAAAATGGGAAGAGTTATCGTCGCATCTCCATAAACAACAACATGCTTTGCCCTCTTCTTCAGCTTTCCCCAAGAGATTGCTTCTCTTGTTTGAGCACCGCTCAAGCTTCCATCATACTCAGGTGCTGTGGTGAGATATATAGCATAATCGAGACCTCCTTTGAACTGGTTCCACCATATCACGTGGTGCTTACTGATGCCTCCTCCTATCGATAGAGCTAGGCTCTTTTTATTGCTCGACTCGAATACCATATCCTCAAGTATCTTCTGGTCCTGTGAAAGGTCTATCTCGACCTTGTTCAGCCTGCTGTATATGAGAGCATTAGTTCCAAAACTTCCATCGTAGAAGCCCGGAATTATTATGGGAACCTTCCTCTCATATGCTGCCTTCAATATCGAATTTTCATCTCTTATCTTTTGGCCCGAGAGGAAGAGCAACTCGCTGGGCGATATTTTCCTCCCTTTGACTTCCTGCATAAGCTCTCTCACAAAAGTCTCGACAACTGGTCCGTAGCTCTCCAGGGGAACCAAGATATTTCCAAGCCTGTGGATTTCCAGATCCCTGAGCATCAAGTCATCCAGCTCAAATTTCCCTTTGAAATAACCTGGTCCCAAAGACTTCGCTATATCGTGGTCAACAGTACCTGTTGTCGACACGATCACATTGAAGTGCCCATCCCTTATCAGTTTGGCTATGAGCCCTCTCAATCCAGTGGAGACTATGTTACCCGTGAAAGACAGGAACCTCAGTTCGCTCTCAGCCACTCCTTCCTTCAATATCTCAGCTGCTTCAGCTAAATGCCCCGCCATGAATCCGTGTATCTGGTCGTAGTATTTTATGAGATTCTTGGCTGCACTCAGAACTGCTTCGCTAGGGGGATCATCTATTATCTTGTCCCTCAGAACTTCTTCTCTTCTCATTGAGGTAACCTCATCCCTTGGTGACTCCTATTGGCCTCAATCTGGCAACTAACTTACCTATACCAACTCTGTCCGCTACGAGGGCTACCTTGTCAACATCTTTGTATGCTGATGGAGCTTCCTCTACAAGAACACCCTTCGAAGCGGCCCTCACATATATACCCTGTCTGCCAAGTTCGTTTAGGAGCTGATCAGCCGTATAATTCTTCAGGGCTTTCGATCTGCTCATCCATCTTCCTGCTCCATGGGGGGCCGTGAACCAAGTCCTCTCTCCCTTTGGTGTCCCAACCAGGACGTAACTTGCCGTTCCCATAGACCCTGGGATCAGTACAACCTGTCCAACAGAGCGATGATCCCTCGGTATTTCAGGATGCCCAGGAGGAAATGCCCTCGTTGCTCCTTTCCTGTGGACAACCAACTTTACTCTCTTTCCGTCTACCGTGTACTCTTCAAGCTTAGCGATGTTATGAGCAACATCGTAGACTATTTCCAGCCCCAATTTGTCATCGTCAGTTGAGAACACCTTCTTGAAGCTTTCTCTCACCCAGTGTGTGATGAGCTGCCTGTTGGTCCACGCGTAGTTGGCTGCCGCAGCCATCGCCTTGAAGTATTCCTGACCTTCATCTGAATTGAAGGGAATGCTTGCTAGCTCTCTGTCTGGAGGATTGATCCCATACTTTCTCATGGCCCTCTCCATTATCTGCAAATAGTCGCTCGCCACCTGATGCCCTAAGCCCCTGCTTCCCGTATGTATCATGACTGTTACCTGACCTTCGTGGGTGATCCCTATCTGCTTTGCTACATTCTCATCGTATATCTTATCGACAACCTGAACCTCAAGGAAATGGTTTCCGCTTCCCAGACTCCCAAGCTCGGGAGCTCCCCTGTTCTTAGCTCTCTGTGAGACTTTCGAAGAATCAGCTACCTTCCAGCTTCCATTCTCTTCTATATGTTCCGGATCTTCGCTCCGTCCATAGCCCTTTTCAATCGCCCATTCGACTCCTCTATCGAGTACATCGTTGAGCTGAGAGGGAGAGACCTTAATCTTCCCTTCGCTACCTAAACCGCTGGGGACATTGACTGAAAGCTCGTCAACGAGCTCCTTTATCTTCCCTTTGACATCATCAAATTCCAGTTCAGTTCTGAGCAGCCTGACGCCGCAGTTTATATCATATCCGACGCCACCCGGGCTTATAATTCCCCCCTCATCGATGTTCATTCCCGCAACGCCACCTATTGGGAATCCGTAGCCTTGATGACCATCAGGCATGACATAGCTTGCGTTTACAATTCCATTTAAGCAAGCGACGTTCGCTGCTTGCTCGAGTGTGAGATCTTCTCTCATCTTATTCAGCAGAAATTCATCTGCGAATATTATAGCTGGAACCTTCATGCATGGTTTTTCCTTTTTCTCAATTATCCACTCGAAGTCCGTTATCTTTCTCACATTGACAGGCATTTGATTTCACCTTGCAAGATTATGCGTTGAGCGCTATTTTTCAGATTAAAATGACCTAAGTTCAAATTTTTTTATGTAAAACAGCCGTAATAAGTTTGATTTACCATCAGAGTAGACCCGAAAAAGATAAGAATATTTTATCCCAGAACACTATATATCGCTGGCGATGATTGAAAAGTTTGTTCAACCTTTGCTGATCGAATGAAGAGGGGCCAAAGCTATGAGCCTTCGGTATTTTCTGGAGAATTTCTTCGGTGAACTACCCTACTCTCGAGAATGGAGTCTCTGATTTCTGAAGATGATTCGAGGTTTTATGAAATCGACAAAATGCTATACCAACAGATTCAGTACTTAGAGTTTAAACGATTTTGACCATATCCTAAACAACTGGATAAAAAATAAGTATCAAAATAAAAGATGCTCAAACATTTATTGGAATATGGAGGTAGTTTGCTCTGCTATTCGAGTTTTCAGACCCGAAGAAGAAGATTATCAGGGCAAAAATCGAGAGCTCAGATGATCTTTGGATCCTCTATACGCTTCTTAAAGAGGGGGATCAGGTGACTGCGAGGACTTTGAGGGATGTTAAGCAAGGGGAGGGGGAAAAAGGAAAGAGAGTTCCTATGATACTCACTATAGAACTGAAACATATGGAGTTCCAGCCTTTCACTAACAAGCTCAGGATGAGAGGAATCGTCATTGAAGGCCCAGATACATTTGGTCTATTGGGATCCCATCACACAATTTCCGTTGGAGTCGGAGATGAGATCCTTATTTACAGGGAAGAGGGCTGGAGCTCTAAAGATATACGCAGGCTCGAGGAATCAGCAATGAAGCTAGGATCGGTCATTATAGTAGCACTGGACTATGATGAAGTTGCTATAGGGGTATACAGGAGGCAGGGGCTGAAAAAGGGGCAGGAAAGAGACCTGCGTCTTCCAGGAAAGGGGGATGAAAGGAGAGAGATTGAATTAAACGAAGCTATAAAAGATATCGTAAAAAATGTCGTGGCTCTCTTAGAGAAGGAAGGTGATGTGGTCGGTGTAATTGTTGCAGGACCTGGCTTTTTGAAGGAGAAACTTGCTACAGAGCTGAGCAGTATCTTGAAGGGAGTTCCCGTTGTTTTAGAGAACGCTAGCATGGGAGGATATGCTGGATTGAGAGAGGTCGTTTCAAGGGGTAAGCCGGCTGAAGTTCTGAGGAGCCAGGAGCTGGCTGAAATTGATGCGATCTTGGAAAGGATGTTGAAGCTTCTCAGCGAGAATCCTGGCCTAGTAGCAATAGGAATAGAAGAATGCGAAAAAGCTTCGATTGTTGGGTCGATCGAAACTTCCCTTGTATTGGACGAACTTCTCTCCATTCAGGACAACAATAGAACGAAAGTCGAGAGCATTTTGGAAAAGATAAACTCGTATGGAGGAAAGATTCATATAGTTCCAAGCAGTTCTCCTGCGGGAGAGAGGCTCAGCTCACTGGGAGGAATTATATGCTTGCTCAGGTTCCCATTGGCGCAAGAATATAGCGAGTGATTGAAGTTAGCAGCAACTTGATGCGATCAACATTAAAGTATTCTTTCACTGTTTATCACGAACCTCTCTACAGTTGGGTGGGATTCGACTAGCTCTATCCTTCTTCCTATTCCGAGCCTAATTATCAAATTTAAATCATCAGGATGAAAACAGAGCTTATCATTTCTACATGGGAATAAAATGCCTTCCTCCAAGTATCTCCCTGCTACCCCCTCATCATAGCCTTCGATAATTCCAAACAAAACTGTCCCATCTTTTGTAGGCTTCTCGAAGACCTTCAGATCGCTTTTCATGGTCATCAGGAACCTGTTCTTCGTCTGTATTTCATCTTTGAAAACTGAGGGGCAGAAATGGATGGGTATTCTTAGTCCCAACTCTTTAGCCATTTTCATAACCTTCAAGGCAGTCTCCGCACTACCCCTCACTGCTCTCCCATCTATAGAAGCGGTGAATCCTTTTAGCTGAAGAAGGGGAAAATTTGACTCACTAATTTCGAGTTCATTTAAATTCAGGAAGTCTGCCCCTATTTTATCTAGAAACTCTGCCAATGACAAGATATCTTCTTCCGTATTGGGAATAGCGGGGATTTCTGCTCCTACGCTCATTCCAGTCAGTTTTTTAGCCATCTCTATCCTCTTCCAAGTATCTCTTCTGGTCGGATGGAACCTTATCTCATCGAGCCCAGCTCTCTCGAGAGATGCTAGTACTTCATTCCTTGCCAAAAGGCCGTTGGTGTATAAATGAATATGGAAAGATGGCCCAAAGTTTTTCTTGAGAGTTTCTATTACGGCTAGGGTTCTATCTAACCTCTCCAGGGGATCCCCTCCTGTTATGCTCGCAGAAGAAGCACCACTCCTCTCCACCTCGGCAACCATCTCCACCATGCTTCTAACTTCTCTCTCATTAACGTAGAAAACGTCTTTACCTTTCCTCGCATTGCTTATGGGGCAGTAGTAGCAGTCTTCTCTACAAAGCCCCGTAACAAATATCACTGCCTTTGCTCCAGAGAAGCAGAGTGAGCAGCCCATAGCTATCCTATCTCCATAAATAACCGCGTTCCTCGATATCCTGATCTCGCGATGCGTTATTCACCACCTCTCCAGGATCACCCTCCTGAGTGCTGGTTTTCTCTCTGCTAGCTCTTTGAGCCTCTGCTCGAAGCTTTCTCCAGGTAGAAGACTCTCGTTTATGTATACTCCGGTTCTTCCGATCTCGTCCCTTCTGCTCAAAACTCTGACTCTCTCCATCACAGTGTCAATGCTGATCCTCAGCATCGAAGCTACTTCGCTTTCCTTTCCTATAATGCTGGAAAGAACATATCCCACTTCCACAGGTCTCACAAGTTCAAGTTTCTTATTGACGCCGGGTATTCTGAAATCTCTTATAAGCTCGTCCAACCCGATTGCTCCTCCGAATTTGTAAAACTCCAGTTCTCTTGGCTGCAACTTAACAAGAGGAAAGCTCACAACCACGAGCTCCTCGGGATCGAGAACGATGTAAGCTTTGGGGG
>POCB01000017.1 GCA_002899805.1 Fervidicoccus sp. | reverse complement strand
CAGTACCAGGCTTCAAGGAAAAATGAAGATACTGCAATCAATAAAGAAGAAGCTGCTCCATAAAGCGATCTGCTCTTAAAAGAGACCAAAAAGAGAGCTATTGAAGAGACGAATACTGCGAATCCTACAACCTCATGGCTCATTGACGCGGTGACTCCTAAAGCAACTAATGCAATAGCTTTTGAAATGCTTATATCATCCCTCCACATTTCAGCTGCTAAAAGAAAAGATAAGAGGAATACAGAACCAAGCAGCTGTCTTTGGTAATCATAAGAGATCCTCAGATTTAAAACGAAGAGCGATGTGAAGAGCCCTGAGATAATTGCCCCTTTTGGTTTTACGTTATAGAGCTTATATGCGATGATGGAAGAGAGCGATGCTAAAGCTCCAAATGCAAAGCTCGGATAAATTTTGAAGATCCCGTAAGCCTTGCCAATAAGCGCAAACGGAGAGAGAAGCATGTCCAGCATTGGAGGTATGTGCCTCATCCCTCCCTGCCAGTAGTAGCTTGTGAACGGATTGAGCTTCGCTGCAAAGTCCTCAAGGTGGGCAACATATTCTGGAGTGTCCCATCCAATAAGCCAAGATCCGTATGTTATTTCCGGGTAGAATCTGAAGAGAAATGCAAATACTCCAGAGATCAGGGCTATCAAGATCAGCCTATTCGAGAAAAAGGCAACAGAATTCACCCAAAAATGCTTTATCGTCGAGAAAGACACCTCTATATTAGGTTCGCTATAAAAAGAGATCACATCCCCCTTTATTGCATGTATAAGAGAGGGGAAGAACACGAGGAAAGACCCTATTATGACCAATAATGAGAGCTCTATTCCTAAGGTATTGTAATAAGAGCCGAAGAGAGGAAAAAAGTACCCTACCTCGAAAACCCTGTTGGCTATTATTGATCCTATCCTGCCTGATATTGAAAGGAAAGAACCCGTGATCTCAAAAAGAATCGTAGATGGAAGGGGCTTTGTGAAGAACTTCTTAACTTCTAAATATGTAGAGAGAACCGAGAAAAAGAATGAAATCCATATAGCATAATCAAAGGATATTCCCGCGCTATCTGTTAAGAGCAAATGAACAAGCGCATAAGCCGAAGATAAAAAGGCTGAAAGAGAGAGCGCAAAAGAAATATTTATCCTCTCTGAAGCATCCATGCATCATCCTCTCGCTTTTTATAAAGATGATTGATATCATTGCTAGAGAACAAATACTAGGATCAATATGATGCTATTTATATTTTACAGAAATTTTGAAAATCTATGTTTCAAAATTTTTAAGCGAAAATTTGCAGAAAAGTTTATAAAGTTTTAGAAACATATTTCATAATTGGTGAGAGAAAAAATGGGATGGTGGGGTAGAGGCTGGGGTAGAGGTTGGAGCCCCTATCCGGGTAACGGTCCTTTCAGCTATTTGCCTCCATGGGAGAGGCCTGGATGGAAGTATGGGAGAGGATGGTGCTGGTGGTACTATGGCTATCCATATAGCTCGAGCTATCCTTATCCGGTAGCACCTTTTTGGGCTGATAAGAGCGCAGAGCTCAGGTACCTTGAGGATATGAGAAAGTACCTGGAAGATGTTAAGAAGGATATAGAAGCGAGGATAGAGGAGCTGAAAAAGAGCACACAGTAATTTTTCTAAACCAATTCTTTTTTGAATCATTCTTTAAGCTTATTTTTTATGATCTCTCCTCCCTTCACAACAGCTCAACTTTATCACTGTTCAGTAGAGATCCTACATTAAAAAGTGAATTCTCTCTAACCAGCATTATGTCTGCAATTTTCTCATTCCGGTTATGTGGAGGTGAGCATCTATGAGCTTAGGGAGAGCAACCCTCCTCTCCCGTCTATAACTTCATGCTCTTTAGGAGCTTCAACGCTCCCCTCGCTTCAGGCTTCCTTTATCCTCCCTCGATCACGATCCTCCCATTCTCAATAAGACTCATTTTCTCGCTTGAAAATATCCTCACGTTTTCTATCACTAAGTTTTTCATCATCATGAAAATTCCTCTAATATTAAGAAAGACATTTAAATATAAATTTTTCATGGAAAAATTTCTCTCATTAAAAACATTTATACTGAGAACTTCATATTATAACGGAGAAGGCGAGGAAAATGTCAAATTTTGATAAGATCGTTGAGAGGAGGGGAACCGGGTCTGAAAAGTGGGACTTCCTGTCGAGGACTTTCGGTTCAGATGATCTAATTCCCATGTGGATAGCAGACATGGACTTTCAATCTCCGAAGCCCGTCATAGATGCAATTATTAAGAGGGCAGAGCATGGAATCTTCGGATACACCGATCTGACAGAGGAATACTACGAGACCGTTGTAAATTGGTTTGAGAGGAGATACAAATGGAGCATAAAGAGGGAGTGGATCGTGTATACACCTGGGGTAATACCCGCGATAAGCACAGCAATCGCTACATTCACCAATCCTGGGGATAAGATCATAGTGCAGCCTCCCGTCTACTATCCGTTCTTCAGATCTGTGGAGAGCAATGGGAGGAGGATACTTGCCAACCCTCTCGTTCTTCATGACAAGAGGTATGAAATGAACTTCAGAGATCTGGAAGAGAAGGCGAAGGATCCAAGGGCTAGGATGATCATACTATGCAATCCTCACAATCCTGTAGGGAGGGTGTGGAGGAAAGAAGAGCTTGAGAGGTTGGGCGAGATTGCAATTGAAAACAACCTCATCGTTGTCTCGGATGAGATACATTCTGATATAAGGTATCCCGGAATATCTTTCAAGAACTTCGCGTCAATTTCAGAAGAACTCGCAGATATCTCGATAACGTGCACCTCTCCTTCGAAGACCTTCAATTTAGCCGGAATAAAGGCTTCCAACATAATAGTTCCCAACAGAAAGATGAGGGAGATGTTCAGGAGCTCTCTCGAGGCAATGGGGATTTCTAAGCCTAATGTTTTCGCAGAAGAAGCTGTAAAGGCGGCGTACAGAGAAGGAGAGGGCTGGCTCAATGATATGCTGAACTACTTGAAGGGAAACTTAGATTTTCTCAAGAGGTTCGTTGAGGAGAACATGCCTGAAGTTGAAGTTATAGAGCCTGAGGGCACCTACCTCGTTTGGATGGACTTCAGAAAGGTTGAGTCAGATCCGAAAAAGCTTGAAAGGCTCATGCGAGATATTGCAAAGGTTGCTCTCGATGAGGGATACATATTTGGAAGCGGAGGCGAGGGCTTCGAGAGGATTAATATAGCATGTCCTAGATCCATGCTCGAAAGGGCTCTAGTGCAAATAGCAGATGCAGTGAAGAGGTATAAGGAAGGCCTCGTTCGATTCGCATAGAAGCTTTAAAGATCAATCGACTTTTAGGTCAATTCCATTCGATCATATTTTATATGGTTCCTGAATCGCATAGTAAATATCAATAATGGAATTACTATAGAGCGGTACATCATTTAAAAAATCAATAGACCTAGCTGGCTTGCTGAAGAAACTTATGATTATCTGAGCAAGCCAGATAGAGCGA
>POCB01000060.1 GCA_002899805.1 Fervidicoccus sp. | reverse complement strand
GCCGAGCCCGCCTCCTAAGGAGAGGAGGGCATCCCCGCTCCTAACCATTATGATGTTCCTATTGGTGAACGTTGTCCCCGCCTTTATCTTGATCACATCTTCAGGTATGTTCTCATCCTCATATTCTAGCGGGAGGATCATCACGACCTTCCTCCCTCTCGAGAGCAGGAGATCAGCGGCATATTTCATGAGACCCCTGTATCCTCCGAGAGCATAGAAGGAAATCCATCCTTCAGAACGTGTGTCGAACTCTTCGAGAAACTTCATCGCTTTATCTTTATGCTCCTCGTCCGGCTCGGAGCTGTAGGCTGAGATGGAAACAGAAATCTTCAATTTCACCACCTCTTTTTTCATGAGCGGCGAAAATAATAACTTCTTCCTCCTAGATGAAATATGGTGTCGAGAATGCAGGAAAGTGCGGCACCTCCAGATCTCGATTATGTCCAGAGCGCTGAGAGGATAGCTAGCTGCGTGAGAGAGTACCTAGAGGTCTCCGGAGCAAAGGGCTATGTATTGGGGATAAGCGGAGGACTCGACTCAGCACTCACTTCTTACCTTCTTGTCAAAGGCGTCGGAAAAGACAGGGTATTCGGGCTCATACTTCCTGAGAAGGAGACGGATTCGAGGGATATAGAGGACGCGAGGCTCGTGGCTGAGTCCCTCGGGATAAGGTACGTCGTCTCCGATATAACCGGTGCGGTAGAGCATATACTGAACATGTTCGGCGATACGTATGAAACGGCGGACAGGAATGCGAAGGGGAATGTCAAGGCTAGAATCAGGATGGTCTCCCTCTACTACAAGGCCAATACGAGGAACCTGCTCGTCGCAGCAAGCAGCGACAGGAGCGAGTTTCTCCTCGGCTATTTCACGAAGTGGGGGGATGGTGCGGGCGATGTCTACCCCATAATTTCCCTATACAAGACTCAGGCGAGGAAGATGGCTAGGGCCATAGGGATTCCGGAGAGGATAGCGGGGAAGCCCAGTTCTCCAGGTCTCTGGCCTGGGCAGAGCGCCGAGGGGGAGCTGGGGATGAGCTATGATGAGATAGACAGGATCCTCTACATGCTCGTGGATAAGCAAGAGCCGATAGAGGAGTCATCGAGGATCCTGGGGATCCCGAGAGAGAGAGTCGAAGCAGTATGGAGAAGAGTTCTAGCCAATTCTCACAAGAGGTTCAAGCTCCAGTCCTGCGGAGTGTGAAGGAATTGATTAAGCTCGCATTCTCAGATGCCCACTCTCATTGCAATCCCGTGCGGGGGATGGGAGCTAAGAGGATAGCGGAAGCTTTTGCGAGGGAAGGGGGATGGTTCATCGCATTCATCATGCTTCCCAGCTGGGACTATGGAGGAGAGGTTCTCTTCGACCTGGAGGGCTACAGAAAGCTCGTGGAGATCCACTCGAAGGACTGCAGAGAAGCGAAGATCCCCGGCCTCGAGGTCAAATGCTTCGCCGGCTTCCACCCTGCGGAGATAGACAAGCTCATAGAGTCGGGGAAGAATCCTGCCGAAGTGCTGAGCTACTCCCTCTCCATAGCTGAAATGTTGGGGAAAGCTTGTTCGGAGGGAAAAATAGATGGAATAGGGGAGGTCGGGAGAATGCACTACAAAGTCCAGGTCCATTCCGCCCTCATAGCGCAGAGGGCCCTGGAAGCCTTCGCCACAGTAGCTCGGGATAGAGACTGCCCCCTTCAGCTCCACCTGGAGCAGATCCCAGGCTTCACGGCGGAGAGCATAGAGGAGCTCATCGAGAAGGTTGGGCTGAAGAGGGATAAAGTCATCATCCATCACTCCACCATCTCCGTTTCCAAGGAAGCCAGAGAGCGGGGTATCTGGTCAACAGTACTGGGAAAGAAGGAACTGCTCTCTCCACTGCTGGAGGAGAGGGGACTCGAGCTCCTACTCCTAGAGAGCGACTTCATAGACGATCCCCAGAGGCCTGGGAAGGTCATATATCCTTGGGAGATAGGAAGATCTCTCTCCTCGATGGTCGAAGAGGGGAAGCTTTCCTCGAATGAGGCCGAGAAGATAGCAATAGATAACGTGAAGGAGTTCTTCTTCCAATAAAAACTCATAAATGAGTAGATACTTATTTATTTACAAAAACTCATTCTCAGAGTGGGGTCTGAAATTGATATTCCCCACTAAGTTCGTCGAATGGTGGGAAGTGACCGAATGGAGCTGGAGGCTCTCCGAGAAGATCGATGGTTCTGGGTGGAGGCCCGAAGCGATCGTGGCTGTTGGAAAGGGGGGAGCAGTGATATCTAGGATCCTCTGCGATATGCTAGAGGTCAGCGTTATGGCTGTCCTACCAATAAGGTACAGGGAGCACAGCACTGGAAAGAGAAACTACCTGTCGGAGCTCATAGAGGTCTTCTACAGAGGCCAAAGAGGCAACTACTCAATAGAAGAGGGCATAGGAGAGGTCGTCGGCAAGCTCTCCCCAGAGATTCCTCTCGATATACATATGGACCTCAAAGGGAAGAGGACCCTGATAGTGGAGGAAATAATTGCTACAGGGATGCACATGGATCTCGCCAGAAGGATCGTCGAGAAAGAGTGGAGAGCGGGAGAGACGAGATCCGCGGCTCTCGTCTGGAAGGCTCCGGAGGGGAAAGGTCAGCCAGACTACTACTTCATCAGACCGAGCAGGTTCGTCTGGTTCCAGTTCCCCTGGTCCAGGCTGAACGACTACATCCAGTTCCTCTATACAATAATAGAGGTGGAATCGAGGGAGAACGGCAAGAGGATCTGGTCCAAGGCTGAGCTGGAAGAGCAGTTCCAGATCTGGTATGGGAGAAAACCAGAGCAGAAGTATTTCCTGAAGGCCCTCAGGGCTCTCCAGAGGGAGAGAGCTATAAGAATCGAAGGCGAAGTCATAAGATTTCATGAGAGTTCAGCTGAAGAGCGCGATTTCTCGATGGAAAATCGAAGTCTCTTCATCAGAGAGGCTAATCACTCTACAGAAGATTCAGAGAAAGGAAAATAAAAAAGTTCAGAGGGAGGTCTTCTTTCCTGCCCTGTACAGGGCGTACTTGTAGAAAGCCGCCATAGATGATACGGCTCTCTCAGGTATATTGTACGCTGGTATCCCCTCTCTATCCAGCATTCTCGCAGCTTCTCTGGTCCTCTCTCCTCCGAGCATAACGACGGCGACGGGCTTCTTCTTCGAGTTGTAAGTCTTAACTGAATAGGATATCCTCTTGGCGAGCTCTATTGGATCGAGGAAGGCCACTTCGCAGTACATGACTACGGCTCCAGTTATCTGTTCGTTCTCTAGAGCCGTCTTTATGGCGCCCTCATAGCTATCGGCAGAGGCCTGACCCGTTAGGTCTATGGGATTGTTGGGAGAGCCGAACCAGGGCATGTTCTTCCTGAACTGCTGCTTGAGCTCATCGCTCATCTCCAGGAGAGGAAGCCCGTTGGCCTCAGCTGCGTCTGTTGCCATAACACCCATCCCTCCTCCATTTGTTATTATCACGAAGACCTTCCCCGTCAGAGCGAAGCTCTCTA
>POCB01000133.1 GCA_002899805.1 Fervidicoccus sp. | reverse complement strand
TTCGGGAGATGCGTTCAATTGCTCTCTGAACTACATCTATGCTCTCCTATACAGTGAATGTTTCAAGAAACTATCGATAGCTGGTCTTGATCCTTACGGAGGGATATATCACGTCGATAAGGCGGGAAGGATGAGCTTAGTCTACGACTTCTCCGATCCGGTTAAGCCATTTCTCGATTACAGCCTAACTAGGGAGAGACAACTCCTCCTCAACATCAAGGTCTCAGATGGAGTCCTGGATGAAGATGCCAGAAAGAATATAATTCTTCTGTACGATGGGGCGAGGAAATCTAAAGTCAGAATCTACGACAAGACGAGCGTAACTTTTCAGGAAGCCCTCACATCTTTTGCCTTCAATCTAGCAGAGAGCTTCAGAAAAAGCGAGGAGGCCAGGATGGATATGTCGATGAAGTGGTGATCTTTGGGCTTCTATATAATCGTCTATGACATAGGAGATCAGGGCAAGAGACAGAGGGTCGTGGAGATCCTTGAAAAGTGGGGGCTGAGAAGAATACAGAGGAGCGCGTTCGTGGGATACGTGCAGGAGGGAAGAGCGAAGGATATCGCGAGAGAGATAGAGATGACGATCGATTTGGAGAGGGATGTGGTCCACATAGTCCAAATAGAGAGGAAAGAATGGAATCGGGCTATTGTGGTGGGAACGAGCAAATGGAGCGCCGGATCTCCCGAAGGATCGGTGGTCTTGAGATGAAAGAGCTGAAGGGCAGCATAAGCTTGAGCCTAATAAGGAACCTACCATATTGCGAGAGAATGGTCTGGTTCAAGTTAAACTCAGATATAGAGGAACCTCCAACCCCCTCGATGATTCTATCGAGCGAGAGGCACAGGGATCTCAAGAGAATCGCGGAGAGCCTCATGCTACCTCAGCCCATGCAATTCAACAAGAAGCTATGCCATCCTCAAATTCCCGTCTGCGGTTCGCCCGACATCATTTCTAAGGAAGAGAGGAAGATCATAGTCGAGTACAAGCATTTTTCCAGGGAGAGAGGCGACTTCCAAGACTTCAGAGCTCAGCTGCTGACATACGGCTGGTTAGTTCAAGAAGTGGAGGGGAGAGTCTGGAAGCTAGTCCTCATGGTGGGAAGAGAAGTTGTCTGGGAGCAGGAATACAGTTACGAACTTCACATCAGCGCGAGGCATCTCGTAGAAAGACTCCTGAAGATTTTGGACTCTCCTACACCTCCAAGCGCGAGCTATGGGGGAAAGTGCTCATACTGCTTCTTCAAGTCAGTATGCTCCTCTTCCAACCAGCCTGCCGAAATTTTATGACTTCTTTTCCAATAATTCTCTACTTTCTTCGCTGAGGAGGGCGGCTGCCTCTCCCCAGGGAGTGAGCTTCAGCGGGCTCCTCCCCTTCCTCTCTACCAGTCCGAGCTTTTTCAGGTAAGATATCCTGTTCACCACGGTCTTCTCTCCGCAGCCAGTAGCCTTAGCGATGTCCTTTACGCTCATGTTTCCCGAGTTCAACACGGCTCGGAGAAGCTGGGAGTCCTTCGTGCCTAGTCTGCTCATGAGGAATTGGATGAAACCCTCTGGTATCTCCAGGTCCGAATCTGTCCCCTCTATGCTCGTCTCAACGGAGAAAGATCTCTTCATGCTGAACAGGGCAAGCATCAGCATGACCGTGATCCCCCTGAGCCCTCCACCAGCTTCAACGACAATTCTCCTGTCTCCGCAGACCTCCCTTATCTTCTGTGCTATCGCTGGGATGCCCTTCCACGGTTCAGCGGGATCGATCCTGAGGGTCTGCATGTTCTCTTCCTTCACCCCAGCCTTGCTGGCGTAGAGCTTGAACTCCTTCACCGCCTTCTCTGATGCGGGGATGGAGGGACCGAAGATCACGAGGATCCTATCCGCCGTCTTTACCCCCCTATCAGCAATCCTCCTCAGTCCTATATCCGAATGGAACCCTAGAGTGACGATGAGACAAACCTCCAATTGAACCACCTTTATCCCGCGCACCGTGCATATTTCATATGGCTCAGTATTAATGATTTGCCTTCCGTACTAAAGAGTTTCCCTAACTATCATGTCCAAGAACGCTAAGTCGTCAGCCCTTTCGGGACCTTTCAACTTGAGATTGGGTATACCTGTACCCAGCTCGCCGATCCTCCCGAGCTCGAAGGAAAAGGTCCTTTCAGCCATGCTCAGCTTGAACCCCTTGCACTGGAAAGCTAGGTTCAGAAAGAAGCTGTAGAGCTCCTCCGCGCAGAATTTCCTTCCCTCTTCGAGAGATGGAGCTCTCATCAGAACTTCATCTCCCCTCAAGACGTTGCTCACTGCTAGGCTCAGCCTGGCGTCTGAGGTGAGGAAGCAGACCTTCTTCCTCTCGTCGAGCAACTTCTTCAGGGAATTGATTATCTCAACGTCTCCCTTCAGCATCCTATCCATAGTGGGAATGGTCTTATTCAGGGCTGTGGCTCTGATCACCCCCAGCAGCTTCTTCCTCCCGAGAGAGGTCTCCTTCTCCTCCAGCGCCTGGGGGAGCAGCTCTGCCCAGACTGGCTTCATTATCTCCACATACTTGTACTGGGACTTCAGATAGTCGAAGATCCTACCATGGATGAAGACGTTGGTGTCGGGGACTATGATCCCCCCTTCGCTTACGCACTTAGAGAGTTTAGAGTAGACCTCCTCCTTGTTCTCCAGCTCCAGTGAGCTCGAGAGAACCTCCTCGAAGGCTTCCAAATCTCCAGAGCCAAAGGAGCTGTAGCTCTTCAGGATGAGGCTTTCCTCTGTGAACTCGAACTCGGCCCTTCCACCGCATGCTTCTATGGAGAACTCATTAGCTCCAGACTGAGAGTACAGGTTCACGATAGCTTGTATTGTTTCTGGAGCTACCTTCTGTGAATGCTCCTGAGAGTCAGAGATGTGAACTTCCTTGAGCTTCGATGCATCTAATTTCAAGAGATTGAGCTCTGGATGGAGCTCGAAGAACTTGAAGGACCACTTCGGCATATAGCCGAAGAACTTGTACCCATATTTCTTCTCCTCCTCTATGTAGAGGTATCTCGCCCTGCAGCTCCTGGAGACTAGGCATTTCTGGAGGAGGATAGAAGCATATATCTTCCTACCAGGTGTGATGTCCAGGATCGTATCTTCCGGTATCTCGAGACGGGCCCAGGACCTCGGATCTCTCCCCAGAACCCTCAAGCTCAGCTTCGCTCCCAGAGCTCGGGAGATCTTCTCGATGATTTCCAGCATCTCTTCCGGTTCCTGCTCCGATGTCAAAATGATCTCCTCGAACTTCTCTCCAGTCGCGATCTCGTATCCGAGCGTCCCCAGGAGAACCTGCCTGCTGGGAGAATAGGGTATGATGAGCTTCATCGAAAGCACCAATATAGTACTAGTAAAGCCAAATAGTTAAAGTTATTTTAGAAAGTCTGTTTTTGAGCCGCGCAAAAGAGTGCGTTTCACGATTCGCAATATTTCCCGAGCTATTTCGGGAAGTATTTAAACCCTTTATAAATGCAAAATTCAGACAAAATGCTATATATAATTTCAACATGTTATTCCA
>POCB01000013.1 GCA_002899805.1 Fervidicoccus sp. | reverse complement strand
TATGCTGTGAAGATTTTGGGTGACCCATCGGTTTACAATGGAAACCTACCGCTGGCCTTTTTCATCGCTGGCCTCATGTTTCTACCACTCATTGTAGCTTTACATAATGATTGCCTCCAGCTTCCCGCGGACGAGTAGCCTTTACGTTGTAGTCTCGAGGGTCATCCATCCAGTAATCGGCTTTCTGCCATTCTGGTATTTCATTGTTGGCGGAGGAGCGGCGATGGCTTCAGGGTATTTGCTGTTCATAGGCATAAAAGCCATGAGTGGACCGCTAGTTGTCTCTGGACTAGCATCCGGGAACCAGCTGCTCATCAATATAGCAAACTCTCTCACAGATCCAACTCATCAATTGTTGATAGCACTTATTCTCGTCCTAGTTATATGGATGATAAATTACACAGGTATGAAAGTGATAAAATGGTCTGTAAGGCTGTTGACCATAATTCCTCTAGTCATAACACTGGTCGCACTCGCGGTAACTGCTCTTTCTGGTCGAAATGCTGGTATTTCAAGGTTTGATGCGATCTATGGTAATGGTACAGCTGAAGCTATAATGAACGCTGCACTGAATCAAACAGTAGCGACTTCTCTCGGAATTACACCACTCACACCCAATAGTATGTTGACAGGTACCTACAATATGCTGCTCTGGACTATTTGGGCATGGACTGGTATGGAGGTCGTCACTTTCGTCGGTAGTGAAGTTAAAAATCCATCGAGAAGCTACATGAAGGGTTATTTGATAGGGTTCTTGGGAGTTATGATCCTGTATCTTTTGAATGCCTTCATCATCCCATCAACTTTCAACTATGACTTCCTGGCATCGTATTCCTACTTGAAAAGCCAATACGGCGATGTATTAACGAACATTATGCACGGTTTGCCAGCACCAGATCCCTCCGTTCCGTTCTTTGTTTCACTCATATACCCTGCACCTATCGTGGCGATTTTATTGGGCTTCGCCTATTTCCTCTGGTATGTCAATACTGTTCTACCAATTTGGATTGCTGCCGTTAGAGGATTCTTCTCTCTCTCATTCGACAGAGCATTACCTGAAAAACTCTCTGAGATATCGCCGAGATTCTCTTCTCCTACATGGGCTAATCACGTCACAGCAATCATAGCGGTTTTAGGCGCTTTCCTGACGCTATTGGAGACAATAGGCTTCAACCTAGCGGCTTCCGCTATATCCTTCATGGACTTTAGCACTCTTCTGTTCATATGGCCTGTAGGTCTGACTTTGATGATACTCCCATGGTGGAAGGCTGATATGTTTGGGAAAATGACATTCCCATCCAAAACATTCACCTCGATCATAGGGGCGCTCGTATTCGCCATAGGTTGGTATTTCATGATAGTGACATCATATACCGATCCATCTATTGTTCTAATTAACATCCTGGTGGGGCTCATAGGATTAGCGTTGTTCACTGTAATGATCGCTAGAAACAAGGCTAGAGGGATAGACCCATCGAAGATATATGCGAACATTCCTCCCGCTTAAGTCATAAAGAGGTGAAAATACATGAAAACTCGAATTTTTTTCTCGGCCGATATTCACGGTTCAACTCTCGTATGGAAAAAATGGATCAAAGCAAGTGAAGTATATCAGGCAAATGTATTGATACTGTCTGGGGATCTGACAGGAAAGGTCCTGGTGCCAATAATCGAACACGAAAATGGAACTTGGTCTGCAAAATATTTTGGAAGAAGATGGGTCATAGAGAGCAAAGAAGGTCTCAGAGAATTCGAAAACAGACTTGAGGATTCTGGCGTATATTATATAGAAGTCGACAAATCAGAGCTCGAAGAAATGAAAAATGATCAAAATAAAGTATACGAGATGATGAACAAGAAAATAGAGGAAAGGCTGAGAGAATGGTTAGAGCTTCTTGCCAATGAGGTAACAAAGAGGGACTTTATGGCGATAGTTTACCCGGGGAACGACGATGAACTCTTCATAGATAATATTCTGAAGGAATATACTAGATACGGAATAATATTTCCAGAGAGAGGTTTCACAGAAATTGGAAAACATGAAGCGATTTTCTCTCCCTATGTGAATCCCACGCCTTGGAACACACCGAGAGAAATGGAAGAAGATAGATTGATGAAATATCTGGAAGAATTAATCAGCAGTATAAACAACGTAGGGAATTCACTCTTCGTAATACACCCTCCGCCCTATGGGACACAGTTAGACCTGGCTCCTCAACTGACAGCAGATCTTAAACCAGTAGTCATTGGCGGTTCTGTCCAGTATCAGCACGTTGGTAGCTTGGCTGTCAGGAGAATGATAGAAAAAAATCAACCCCTCGTGGGATTGCATGGGCATATACACGAATCTTCTGGTTCAGAAATGATAGGAAAAACATTAACAGTCAATCCAGGTAGCGAATATAGTGAAGGCATACTCAGAGGCTTCATCGTAGACCTGGATACCACTTCTATAGAAAAATATTGGAGGGTTGAAGGATGAATCCAGTTCTCTCTGGGAAAGAGATAAACATGGAAAAGGAGGCCGTCAGAGTTGTGGAGCTAGCTTCATCTGAAGGAATTATAATCAGAATTATTGGAGGTCTAGCAGTATATCTTCACTCTCTACATAGCAGCAATTCGATGGAAATATATAATAAATTGAGAAAAAATGGCTCGATGAACCACACAGATATAGATTTGGTTGCTTATAGCAAACAGAGAAAGCAGATAATGGAATTCTTCGAAAAGGAATTGAGATATATCAGTAACAGGTACATTAACTCGCTGTTTGGTCAAAAGAGGCTAGTTTATTGGCACCCATCTAAACTTTTCTACGTTGATATATTCTTCGATAAGCTCGAATATAGCCACGATATATTTTTCGGAGACAAACCTGGAAATGGAAGATTAGAATTGGATTTTCCTACAGTTGATCTTGCTAGTCTGGTTCTCAGTAAATTGCAGATCCACGATATCAACAAGAAAGACTTAATCGACCTCCTGATTTTAATGAAAGCTCACGATTTCTGTAGGGGAGGAAGAGATAGAGAGTGCATAGACATGAATAGCATTGCATCAGTTCTAGCAGATGATTGGGGATTCTGGTTCGATTCTATGAACAATTTAGCAAAGTTAAGAAGCTACCTACAGGAAATTCAAAGAGTGGGGATATTTGACAGCAAATTCTTCTCAGATGTGAATGAAAAAATCGATATAATGATAGATTGTATCAATAATACACCAAAGACGAAGAATTGGGAAAAGAGATCGAAGCAAGGCACAGAGAAAATATGGTATAGGGAAGTTGAAGAGGTCGAGAGGTAGCTTAACTTCATAATCCAGAGATTTCTTCAATTTCATTTCTTCTTCATGGGATATTGACTCTACAATTACGAAAATTTAATCTCGAACTCTTCATGGAGAATAGTTGCTAGTGATTGAATTCCCTCATCAAATCAATAGAAATGAATGACTTGAGAAAGATTATAAAGGAGATTTAAAATTTAACAATAGAAGAGCGGCGGTCGTCTAGCCTGGATCAGGACGCCGGCCTGCCAC
>POCB01000296.1 GCA_002899805.1 Fervidicoccus sp. | reverse complement strand
TCATCTTCAGCAGATCAGTCTTATAGGAGGTATTAATGGCGTTACTAGGATGATTCATGAGAAGCAACTAAGCGATATTCTACCGAGTGAGCTAGTTTATAGTCAGCTTGGTGATGTTGGTAAGATGCTTTTTGCACTGAAAATAGTTCAGAAGCAACTTAGTGTTTATCAAAGAGCTGCAGCTATTAAGCCTATTTTGTTTGTTGATAAATCAGGATCTATGGCTGATGCTTTTTACTACAACAAAGATGTTCCGAAGATCTCAGTAGCTACGGGATTAGCTCTAGCAATGTATCTAAAGTATGATGCTGACATATACTTCTTCGATACCGAGATCGAGAAGATTGATCGCTCAAAGATAATTGATACTCTCTTGAGAATATCGGCTGATGGAGGCACGAATATTGATCCTGTTCTTAAAGAGATTATAAGCATCGGTAAAACAGATTATATTTATATAATCATTAGCGACGGGATCACCGAGGCTAGCAATGATGTCCTGAGCGAATTCATTAAATCAGGTGTGATCAAGAACACTAAGCTCATACTAATAAACATTAACCCAGATTACAACTGGGTTAATGAGCTGAGGAAATATAATAATGTCTTCTCTGTTTACAGCGTAGCGTCATTTGACGAAGCTGTGAAGAAAGTTCTTTCTTAGTTTTTCCCTCCCCGACCCCGGTCTCGGAGGAGCCGGGGCGGGAAGGAGGGATGGTGTGATGGATGTGAAAGAGGATCTACTTGACAAAGTAGTATCAGAGCTATTTAGCGTGCTTGACTATGCTGAGGAAGTTGTTGAGATTATTGAGCGTATACAGAGACAATATAATGCGGGGGAGGATCCAGAACTAGATAGCGAGATCTTCTTTACACTACTAAGCGATATCAAAGCAATGGAGGAATGTGTAATCAAGGCTGAGAAACTCTTCAATGAGCTACGGAGAAGCACTCGTAAATGAACTCAAGTCATATACCACCTAAACAATTTCTTTTTCTTGAATTTTTTCTCTTTTTCTCTCATAGTTACATATTATATGTATTGTGTGTGTATTTGTTCTCTGTGTTTTTTGTGCCCATAGCTGTGTAAAATTTATAAGCTTTCTAACACATACTATTATATGGAGACCCCCTATGTCTCAATCCCCAAATCCTCAAAATCCTAATCCAAATCCCGATTCTGAAAAAGAAGCTAAAGAGATTAAGAGATACGCTAGGAATACTGAGGAGCTGGTTTTTAATACTAATACTGATGAGAGTGATTATCCACTTTATATTCTAAGTGATTTTGAGCTTGTTCACAAGAAGTATCCTTCGGGAAGAGAAATTATCGGTTCATTCAATGTGAGAGTAAGTGAGATCAAGGATGAGGAGCTACCACTAACGCATCAGTTATTTGAGAAGGCGAAGTCGGCACTTGAAGAGATTACGAGAAGCAGTGTTTCGAGAAAGAACTATGAAATAATATATGAATCGTATAGAGGAGACTTTGAAGAATATTTGGCGGATGCTAAGGCTTATGCTATAAAGCTTATTGCTTTTTCACCGTTCTCGCTCATGATGAAAGAAAAATCTTTTGCTGTTGTCTATGGATGGCTAAAGAGATTATCAGCTAAGTACCCTGACTTGTCAAAATACGCATACGTGTCCAGGTACGAGGGGAGAAAGCTAAAGCATTCATATGCGATTTTAGTGATTAAGCTACCTATCTCAACCCCCGAGCTCGAAGACGTCTTTAAGAAAATAACTTCTCCTCCAGTAGAGGTTGAAGAACCCACAGCTGTGGAGTCTGTAGAATCCGAGGAGGAGCCCAAGCCCGAGGAGATCCCCACCATAGAGATTAAGCCGAAGCTGAGACTGAGACTGAGATTGCCCGAGGAGATTGAGGAGAGAGTTGAGGTGAAGGAGGAGAAGCCTAGTAAACCTGAGAAATCCGAGCTAGTGAAGATTTATTTGCTCTCGATGAGATTACCGTCTAAGTACTTAGTTCAGAAAGTTTATTACGAGAAGAACAAGGAGATTAGGGAATTCAATGATGTTAGCGGTAAGTTAGAGACGATAAGAAGAGAGGCATATAGCATGATCACTAGAGCTTTTGCTTACGTAGAAGAGTATGGGACATGGATAGCTGTTAGTGATGATGCCGTGAAGGAGGCATATAATGTTAGTGAATACGTTATAAAGAGACTTAAGGAGCTTAATCTCCACGACAAAGTAGAGAGATACATTGTTAAAGCAATTCCTATATACCTTGACCCCTTGGATGCCAAAGAACTGTTAGATGCTGCGGTAAAGCGTTTATCACAGGATCTCGAAGAACTTGAGAGAAGAATTAGGGAGGCTGAGGAGGAGAAGAAGAGGCAGGCATTGAAGAGGTTGGAGAGAGAGAAGAGTTACAAGGAGAAGCTTCTGGAGGCGTTCAAGAGGTATCTCAGTGAGATTTCGAGGGGTGAGGCAGGTGAGTGAGAAGAGCTTTCTTCTCCATCCCCGCCCCAACCCCACAGCTGTGGGGTGGGAAGGCGGGTGGTGGTCTTGGATTGGGAGAAAGAGGCTAAAGCATTCATGTATCTAATGAATAAACTTGTTGAGACATACCCGAGGATCGTGCCGAAGGAAGAGGTGAATTTGGTGAGGAAGGCGTATCTGGATAGAGACGAGTGGTCATTCGTTATTCACTCATCTGCTGTGGCACTGTTCTTTAGATACTCAAAGGAGTATGAGGAGGATCCATTGGTGCAGGAGCTGGTCTCGATTGCTCACAGGATCCTTCTAAAATATAAATCCAGAATTGAAGAAAATGGTGGTGAAAGTTATGGGTAGAATTGTTGTGTCGGTTAAGCTGACAAGAGACGAAATAAGGATGCTTGAGGATCTGAGCCTCAGGCTTGGGGTAAGTAAGTCGGAGATAATTAGGAGAGGTCTCTACGTGCTCTATAACATGCACACATCCACTCAGCGACCCGAGAACAAGCTCCCTGAGAGCCCTAGGCTTGGTCTCGACACCTCTCCTCCCGCTACTGTTTCTCATGAACCGGTTTCTCCCAGTGCCCACACTAGCGTCTCTGTTGCTCCCAGGGTCGGGAAAAGATTCATTGAGATAGAGATACATGAGGGGAGGGAGGGGGAGGAGGAGTGGTTCTCTATGTGATAGATGATCTGCCGATAACCAAGGAGCCTGAGGTATACATTTACCTGAGGAGAATTGATGAGCTAATCTTCAAGGACCTTGTCTTTCTCCACAAGAAGCTTAAGAGAGATGTTAGATGCCACGTATCCAGCATCGAGATCGTTAAGTACCTGAAGAGACTCGGTGTCTGCGATGTCTTCTCAGCAAATGTTCCCGAGCCCTCGGTGAATGATCTTGTTGTGCTGATCAGGGAGAGGGGAGGGATAAGCTTCTACATGGTCTCGGTCTCCACAGCTGTGGACAGGATACATACCCCCTGGGAGGTCGCCTGAAATGAACGAGAGAGAAAGACTTGTCAGAGCAGTCGCATACCTTCTCCTGAAGAAGGTCGCTGGGAACAATGAGGCTCTCTTGGCACTTC
>POCB01000136.1 GCA_002899805.1 Fervidicoccus sp. | reverse complement strand
CTTGCGGAGTCTCTGTCAGCTCCTAAGGAGCCTATCATCAATGCTCTGAGAGGAGCCTCGTCCCCTGCTCCGGAGGGTCTTGCTCAATTCGTGTCTGAGAAAGGCTATATACCGGTGGCTTATCTTAACCCTGACCTCTTCGCCTCAGCAGTGATTCTCCCAGCACTCTCCGATCTGCTGAGTAAGAACACCAAATTGCTCGGGAGAGTAACTGGTTTCCTGAGAGACTTCATTAACAGGAACAGGGATGTGGTTGCTGGGGCGGGGATTGATGCTGGGAGACTTCTCTCATCGCTTGCCCTTGGACCCGAGGGTATTAAGCAGATGTTTGCTCTTCTGCCTGAGACTGTGAAGATTGATTTGCTGAATGAGTTGGTGTCGAGGTTCCCGGAGATAGGTGATTTGGTTAGGAGACTGAGCTGGTTCATTGATAACCTAGTGGTCTTCGCAATACCTGGACCAAAGGTCTTTGTTCCGTCGCCGAATGAGTGGGTTGTTCTCAGGTTCGGAAACGTGTCTGTCCCCGTACCGATAATAGGTGTCTACAGAGGAAAGAGAGTAACTGTTCTCCCAGTGGTAACAGTTGATGTAGCGAAGAAGATACTCGGTGTCTCTAAGCTGGCTGAAGCCTTCCCAGGAAGATCCTTTGCCGAGGCACTTAACCTAGTAACCATACAGGTGCCGGAGATAGCCACAGCACCGGCACCGTCGCTGGAGGTGTCTCAGCCAGTGCAGCCTCCTCCGCTAGTGGTGTCGGCTCCTGGACCATCTGTTAAGGGAGAGATACCGGCTCTAGGCACATCAGCAGTAGGTGTCCAGAGAGTAGGTGCCCAGAGAGAGATGCTCACAATATTCTAGGGAAGCAGGCTACGACACTATATTCATAATGTTCTCGTTTAGGTATATCTCGTATGCCTTATCAACCAAGGCTTTTGGGAACCTGTCTTTGTAGGCTATTATGTAGATAACTGGTTGCTTGATTTTTCCTTCTCTGAACAATCTCTCTAGTTCACTCCCTAGATCTATCCCCAGGTCCATCCCAAGTTGTCCTCTAATAAATTCTTCATTTGCGGCACTGACGATGCTGTATGCCTTGCAGCGTGTGTCGCAACTAGTGAGGTAGATGTCTGTGAAAGTGAATTCCCCGTCCCCAGATAAGTCTTTGGTGTATATGCTAACAAGGAGGACAGCTGATCTTTTCAATGGGTCTCGTGAGGGGATTGATGAGACAGCAATATATTTGCATTCAGTTTGTCCACACCTGTGTTCGTAGAGAACCAGGTTCCTGTCAAGATCTTCGGCGTAATCAACCAAGAGGGAGAGTGGCTCATAAACCACAGAGTCCTTAGAGACTATAAAGGCTGGGTAAACACCCATACCTCTTGAGACCCTTTGGGCAAGAATAGTTCCATCGCTAAGCTTCATCAGAAAAACATTATATGAAAATTCAATCTCTGGGGTGAACACGAAGTTTCTTCCGTATATGACCCAGTTCTTCCTGTATCTCTCCACAACATCTCTATAGTTTTTATATAGGTAGTCAATTAATTCATCACCTAGATGCCTATAGCCGACCCCTAGTAAAAGAATAAATCTCTCGATTTCTGGCTGTGGGATGCTGAGGAGAGTTTCTATAACATCGAATCTATTGTCCATAGCCATTCTGAGAACTAGGCGGAGGAAAGATAGTATTACTAATTCTTTTCTATTATCGTACTTTACTCTGAAAAGAATTCTTTTAGAGGATTTGTTATAGATTATGAAGCCGGCTAGTCTCCTGCTTCTACGCTCCATGTCTCTGACAGACACAAAAACAAATCTCTTACCATCATAATCAGTTGCGTAGAGCTTGTATCTCTCTATTAAGCCAATTAATTCATCTGAGAGGTATGGTAGTTCGTTGCTGAATGCCTCTTTTAGTCTGTAAAAATCTTTTTCTGGGATCTCTATCCACTTAAGTCTCTTAATAACTGGGGCACCCAAAATAACTTGTTTCTTGGGAATATATTACCTTGGTTCACAGCTGTGTTTCTTGGGAGCCCAATTACTCTTTTTCTGGGAGAATTGCTCTCTCTATTATCTTTGATGCGTATGTTACTAGTGCCTCGAATATCTTCTCTTCTTTCTCCTCGCTCCACTCGCCAGAGCATATTTCTTTGTCCGCTATGTATCTCTGCAGTGCCAGGTGCAGGCACCATGCTCTTGCCAAGGCTATTCTCTCGCCTATGAATACTGAGTGGTCTATTATTCTAGGAGCTATTCTGTTCAGTATCGCTAACGCCAGGGAAACCGAGGTCTCCTTGGTTTTTGGGAGGAATCTGTCGAGGCTCATAGATGCCCCGTGATAAGCTTCTTTGTTGAAAGATATATTTGTTTAGTAAGCCACTGTTATTTTTGGGGAGGAGGGTGTCTGAGAGAAGAAGAGTTGTTGGTCAGTTCGTGGTGGTGATCATATCTCTGATAGTTGGTTTCTCAGTGTTCTTCTCTGTGTCTCAGCTACTTTCCCAAGTGTTCTCTGGCATGCTGAATTTAATGAATAATCAGGTTTCCTCTGACAACCCATTCAACAACTCTGTATCAGCCATAAACACAATCGGTAACTGGGCTATTGCTGTGCTTGGTGTATCAACTGGTTTCCTGGCGATAATCCTTATCTCATTGGCTAAGTATGCTCTGGAGGCTGAGTGGTGATGCGTTTAGTTGATGTTCTGGCTCTCGTTATCCTAGTCATACTGACTATGCTCATAGCAAATATTCTCCTTGGTATATTCAGCGTCTTCTCAGGGCTGGCGAGCAAGCTTGGTCAAGTGATTCCTATTGACCCTAGGAGCCTTATGATAACGATCCTTGTTGCGATGATAGCGGTGGTCTCGCTAGTGATACTGTTCGTGGGTGTCCCAGAGGTTGTTGTTGGTGAAGGGTGATGTTCAGGACTTTTCTTGAGTTCATTGCGTTAATTGCTCTGCTCATAATAACCGGTGTTACTCTATCGACTTTGTGGAGACTGTACTCGACTGGTACAGCCACCGTGTCCACAGCTGTGAGCAACATCGCTAATCAATTCAAGATAAACGCATCATTCACCCCGGTTCACACGGATCTGGGGAGCTACCTAAGTGTCCTAGACCTCTCCCTAATGATATTCATAATAGCGTCTCTGGTCGGGGTATTTGTTTATTCGAGGAAGAGATAATGAGTGAGGATGTCTCGCTCTCATTCGGCTTCTTCAGGGCAATGATTTTTTTGCTGATTGCTTTCTCTGTGATGGTTCTCCTAGGTCTTCTCCCCCCGGTTTTTCTTCTCCTTACCCTGGTCATGCTAATTATGGTGCTAGCCTCTGTTGATAAGAGTGTTGTTGAGAGAACAGCTTTCGGGTACTTGATGCGTAAGATATTTATCTTTTTCAGGGAAAACTACTTAATTGGTGATGTCATGAGTCAGGCACAGATACAGAAGCAGGAGGTTAAGGAGGAGGAAGAGGAGAAGAGGAAGAGAAAGAAGAAGACCCCAGCCGAGGAAGAGGAGGAGAAGATTACCGAGGAGAAGCATGAGGAGAGTATCTGGGGCATAAAGTCTCCTAGGTGAAGTGTTCTCTCC
>POCB01000086.1 GCA_002899805.1 Fervidicoccus sp. | reverse complement strand
GTGGCGTTCAGGCAACTTTACCCATCGAACAATCCGTGCAGACGGCCCCCAAAACTTCCCCTTCCCCATTTTCCCCCCTCTCATTGAAGATGAACAACACCGTCTTATTCGACGACTTCTCCACCGATCCCCTCGCTTCTGGAAGGATCTCTGCTCTATCTGGAAGTTGGACATGGAGCCCGGGGATCCTCTCGGTCTCCCCAGGGGGTAGTTCCTCTCCCTCGAGGGAGAACATAGCATACCTGAACCTATCCTCATATGGCTTCCAGGCCCCTCTTCCCAGCAAAATCTACGTTGTAACTAAGGTTTACCAGAATGACTTTTCAGGAAGCTATGCAGATATTGTCTTTCTGAGCTCGGATTCTGCGTCTTCTTCCCTATATACGGCAGGAGCATATTATCAGAATAAGAATAACATGCAGGCGGAGCTCTACAAATACATGAATAACGGGTGGTCTCAGCTCGATTCCGGCAATAACATTGGAGCGACCAGTCCAGTAATACTAGAGGCTTACCTCGAGAAGGGTCAGACCTATGCTAATTTGAGCGCTTCAGTTCTCTCCACCGGAGAGAGCTCCACTGCTTTCTACAATGATAATAACCCATTGAGCATTTCATATGTGGGGATCGGCAGCTACAACAGCATGAACACTTCCTTCGCCTTCATCTACCTCTCAAAAAGCATGGATCCCCTCTATGTTTATATAATGGGATTTCCCAGCTCCTATACGATCAGAGTATTGGATAGCGATGGAAGAATTTACAATGTCAACTATGATTCAACTATAGGCATGTTCGAGGTTTACCTATTCCAGGATCCCTCTTCCTTCTCCCCTGTCCTCAGGAATGCATTAGTCCTCGTCTACAGCGGATCCTCCCTGGTCTCATCCTACTATGGAGATCTCTGGGGAGGATGCGTCTATTCTCCTTGAGCCTATTCTTCTTTGAGCCTATTCAGTGAAGAGATGAAAGCATATAGTATGGAGATCCCTATCACAGCAGCGATGAGCGGAGATGCATCGACGCTGACCACCATCTTTTCCCCAGAGAGGTAGACGTCTCTCGTTATCTTCCCCCAGCCCACAAGGCTTCCCATGACGAATAGGGCCACTGCAGCAGAAGCTAAGTAAAAGGGAAGCGAGAGAGGGAAGCGCAGGAGTGAAGCTATTGTATCCAGGGATATAACCAGAATCAGTCCTAAGATGAAGTATGGGGAAGTTGAAGTTATCTCTCCCTGGACCGGTATGTTGTAGAATGAGAAAAGCATTGGTATGAGGACAGCGAATATCAAGTAGTAGAGGATCCCCGAGACGACTCCCCATATGATTCCCTTAGCTATTCTCGATGCGGTGCTCAAGTCCTCTTCACCTCTATGCTAACAGGGTATATCCCGGCCAGCACAAAGCTTATTCTCGTCTCGCTCATCCCCTGCAAGGATGAAATCGAAAGCGTTATGTTCTTCGCATAGGTTCCCTGCTTCACATCTCCAAAGCTAATCGTCTTTCCCGCAAGAACGATCGTGAGGTTATTGAAGCTGATTGAAATGTTGTGCTTATATACCACTTCGACGAGAGCGCTTTGGTTCGTGAAAACTTCTAATGGAATGATTTCCAGTCCTATGGCGTTGGGGTTTTCAACTACTTCTATGAAGAGAACTGCCAGAGGGGTGAGGAGATATGCTAGAACTGCTGCCCCCAGTATCAGTATCGCGTATTTTGCCGGTCCGTACATTCGAGCTCCCTTATTGTTTAGAAGGCTCTTTCTTCGATTCGTTCAACAACTGTATTCCATATTTAGTTATCAGCGATCCTCCCCATACTAAGATGCCGAGATAGCCAAGCTTCATCGCGAGAACAAGAAGAGAGGAAATTACGGAGGAGAGGACGCTACCAACGTCTTGCGATGACTGAGAGAGCTGGGGACTGTAGGTTCTGTAATCGCTGTATGCTAGGTACGCAGCAAAGAGTATGAGACCTATACCAACTGCTATCACTATATAAGCTACGATCTGTTCCGATTTCATATATTGTTCAGCTCCATTAGAAAGGTTCAAGATATCATGTGGGTCAATGAATTTAAATGTAGTGTTAACTCCCCAGTTAACGTAGCATTTGAAATTTTTAATTTAAAAAACTCACAAATTGTGAGTTTTGCTATTGAACTGGACATTCGGAAGGGAAGCGGTCAGTCAGACTTATATTTTTCGGAAGTTTCACTGTGCATTACGAACAGAGTGTGAAAAACTTGATTTTAGGAGACCGCGACCTCAGATACTACATTAAGACGGGTAGGATTTACATAGAACCCTACGATGAAGAAATCGTGAGAGAGAACGGGGTTGACCTGAGGCTATCCAATGAAATAGCTAAACTGAAGAACAGCCAGATTCCGGTAGACACGAGGGCCAAGGACCTCGATCCTAGCGATTACTATGAAGTATTAAAGGGAGAAAGCTTCATCATAATGCCCGGAGAGAGAGTTCTGCTGAACACAATGGAGTTCATAAGGCTACCCGACGATATCATGGCATTTGTGAATCTCAGGAGCACCTTTGCCCGTCTCGGCATCTTAGCTCCGCCTACTATAGTTGATGCCGGCTTTGAGGGTAACATAACCATTGAGGTTGTGGGGGGATCTTTCCCAGTTAAAGTGCATGCTGGAGATAGGTTCGCCCACCTCATCTTCGCGAGGCTGCTAACTCCAGTGGAGAAGCCATACATCGGAGATTACCAAGGCCAAAGAGGAGTGAGATTACCAAAGATGTTCAAATCTCCCCGAACACCCCCCTAATTCCTGTGGAACATCATCCTATTTTTATTTCTTTTATTTCAAATAAATTATGTTTATACAAACTTTTTATCCCTTTATAATCGTTTAATTGCATTTAGAAGTTGTTCCATATGAAATAGAGGGGTAAGGAGGATCTGATATTTTCCTCTTTCAAACGTTCCATAAGAAATGAAGGGGTGTTAACTGGGGAGTTAACATAACAAAGCAAAACTTCTAACTCTCTTTCAATAGACCCCTCTATTTCCACTGGAACACCTGGAAATATTATTAAACAGGGTTAGTAAAACAACACATCACTGAAGGTGTATTGGCTTGGAACGGAACGGAGAGATAAAGCTCGACCCTTGGGGGTACTCTCAAATAGCAGACTACGATAAACTATTCAGCCTCTTCGGAATTAGACCATTCAGAGAGCTTTTTCCCAAGATCAAGAATCCGCACAACCTCATGAAGAGAGGAGTCATATTTGGACACAGAGATTTCGACCAAATACTCGATGCTTTGGAGAGGAAAGAAAAAGTAGCCCTCTTGACAGGATTCATGCCGAGCGGAAAGCTCCACTTTGGACACAAGATGCTCATGGACCAAATAATATACTATCAAAATATGGGCATCGACATAATCCTAGCAATAGCCGACATAGAAGCCTACGCCGTGAGGAGGATGGAGAGAAAGGAGCTGATAAGGATAGCTCTCGAGGAATATATAGCCAACGCCCTCGCCCTCGGGCTTCAGAAGAAGAACTTGAGGATTTACTTCCAGAGCAACATGGATGCGCCCTATTACAGGCTAGCGAGCATGTTCAGCCAGAAGGTCACTGCCGCGGAATTCTCGGCGATATATGGAGAAATTACTCCCGCCAAGGTGACCGCCGTTCTGCACCAGGCGGCAGACATACTGCATCCAATGCTCGAAGAGTATGGAGGCTATAAGTATGTTTTCGTGCCCGTGGGAGCAGACCAGGATCCCCATCTGAGGTTCACGAGAGATATAGCAGATAGATTCTCTGGAGAACTTGGACTGAGGAGACCCGCGAGCACTTATCATAGATTCATGACCGGCTTGGACGGAGGAAAAATGAGCAGCAGTAGACCCGATTCAGCAATATTCCTTTCAGACCCATTGGAAGTATCTGCATCGAAGCTCATGAAGGCCTTGACCGGAGGAAGGGCAACCGTGGAAGAGCAGAGAAGGCTAGGAGGAGAGCCCGAGAAATGTTCAGTCTATGAAATGTACCTCTATCATCTCCTTCCCAGGGATGAAGATCTCCTAGATATATACTGGAAGTGCAGGAGAGGAGAGCTTCTCTGCGGCGAAGACAAGAAAATGGCTGTAGAGAAGATGCTCAAGTGGCTAGAAGAGCATCAGAAAAAGCTTGAACAGGCCAAAAACGAAGCGGAAAAACTCGTGGAAATCCCCTCATTTTAACATTTGTAGTTTTCGAGCTCTATTTCGAACCTTTCTGCCATTGAGCACAAATCGTTTATTGGAATCAACGCCTCCTTCCCTCCCTCAGTCTTCAAGTAAGCAATCTTTCCCCAGATTTCTACTCTCCCCTTCTCTCTCAATTCACTATTCCCCCCATAGTTCTATGACACTTGAAAGATTTTCTACTTAATGTCTCACTTTTCAGTACGACACATCTCTCTCAGAAGCAATGGAATTTCTGGGATTATGGACTGAGCTTCCTTCAACATGAGAGAGACGAGCTCCCTTATCTCCCACTGGGCATGGGGGGAGAGCCTCAGGCAGGCAATGTGCAGGAGCTCCCTCAAATTGACAGTCATGAGTATCCTGGTCTCAACCGCCTGGGGTATGATATATCTCGCATCTTCCTGTGGTATTCCGGCCCTGACCATCTCCTCATAGAGTTCAAATGCGCTCTCCAAAAACTTCCTGTACTTCTCCTCGAATCCCTTCTCAACTACCGAGGGGGGGACTACGAAGCTCTTATCTACGCTGGAATACCTTTGGCTCTCCTGTGTATAGGAAGCGAGCCTGTGTCTGACCAGTTGATGTGAAGTGACCCTCGAGATCCCTTCTATCAAGAAAGTGAAGGAAACATGTTCAAGCACCATTGGATATTTATATGCCTCAACCATCAATCTCTCCATATCCTCTTCTTTGTAATCTCTGATGTAGTGCTCTGCCCCTTTCAACCTGATTTTCCCTGCAGAGGTCTTTATTGCGAGGACAATGAGCCTCCTCGGATCTTCGAGACCCCCGGAAGTCCAGGCTACCAGCTTGACCTTCAAACGCACCACCCAATAACAAGAGAAATGAGGAAAACTTTCTGGAAACCTCGTGTGAGGTCTCTAATAAAGTAATTGAGAGATCCCTGAGAAATCCGAAAACAACTAACATTTAAAATCCTGTAATGAGAGCTTTAGAAGGCAGAGAGAAGATTGAAAATGCCTAGCGGAAAGCAGATAGCGGTGATTGCAGCAGGATTCCTCCTCATAATCATTATGGTATTATCTGTCATAATACCAATGATTTCTGGTCTCGGAACAAACCCACTGGTGAACGTCGAGGGCATCTACGAATATAGCGGTGGGTGGACAAAGATAAACAGCAATGGGACCGTGTGGCTTCCTCGAGGAAACGGAACCTATTTAATATACTTCAGAAACCTGAACTGTCCAGCATGCCAGCAGTTTGACCCAATATGGAGCCAGTACTTCAAAGATTACTTGTTTAAGTCCCCCTACAAAATCACTCCTGTCGAAGTTGTATGCACTTACTTCTCAGGAAACTGCCAGGATCCCTCAGCCAAAGCTCTTTTCAGCGCTTTTGAAAACGCCCTAGGTCAGTACTTCGGAACACCTTACCTCGTGTTAATAAGCAACGGGACCTTCCTCTACTTCAGCTTTCCTCCAACTGATTCTACTGGAGCCTATTCAGCCCAGCTGCTCAATCAGACAATATCATCGATCCTCTACGAGCACTTGCATCCACAAACCAATACGACAACTCCTTCAACTAACACGACTTCTAGCTGAAAACCTGAATACCATGGAAGAAGATCTTCGTTATTGTCAGATAGTATCGGAAAACGTTGAATTGACTGTTTCACGGAAAGCTTTAAAAAGGCTATCATTCCATATAACGAGACACTGAGGTGTTGCCTTTTTGTCGTCGTTTCCCGGAATGAAGAGGCCGCTCTCAGCGGCAACAGATACAAAGTTCTCATATCAGACAAATTAGATGATTTTTTAGTTGAAGAACTGAGGAAGAGGAATTTCGAAGTTCTATACCTTCCCGGGATCTCCAGAGAAGAACTCCTTCAATTGATAGAAGAATTCGATGTGGTGGTTGTCAGAAGCAGAACGAAGGTCGATGCTGAAGCCATAAGGAGAGGGAAGAAGCTCAAGGTAATCGCAAGGGCTGGGATAGGAACAGATAATATAGATGTTGAGGAGGCAGAAAAGAGGGGCATAAAAATAGTGACAACCCCCGAGGCGCCTGTAGCTTCAGTTGCGGAGCTAACTATCACCCTCATGTTTGCCCTTGCGAGGAGACTTCACACAGCATTCCAAATTACCAAAGAGGGAAAATGGGAGAAAATAGAGGGAATCGAGCTCAGGGGGAAGACCCTAGGGATCCTGGGTTTCGGAAGAATAGGGAGAGAAGTCGCGAGGCTCTCCCATTGCCTTGGGATGAACATTGAGGCCTACGATATAAAGAGGGAAACACTTTCAGGGAAGAGCTATGTGCGAGAAGTTGAAAGCCTGGAAGAACTGCTCGGCTCATCAGATTTCTTGACGATTCACCTTCCATTGACAGAAAAGACGAGGAAGATGATAGGAAGAAGGGAGCTCTCATTGATGAAAGAAGGTTCATTTCTCATAAACACATCAAGAGGAGGAATAATAGACCAAGAGGCCCTGCTTGAAGCGCTCAAAAATGGAAAGCTCGCTGGAGCAGCAATAGACGTCCTCGAGAAGGAGCCGCCGGGCGAGGTTGAGATGAAATTGCTCAGCCTTCCAAACGTTATCGCGACTCCCCATATAGGTAGTCAGACAAGAGAAGCTCAGAGGAGGATCGCCATCGAGCTGGTGGAGAAAGTGAACACAATTCTCAGAGGGGATGCACCATGATGCTCGTTCCAGGACCCGTCGAACTGCACCCCAGAGTGCTCAAAGCGATGTCTGAGCAAGTTATATCCCACAGATCAGAGAGGTTCTCAGCGCTGCTCTCTGAAATAACCGAGGGGCTGAATTGGGCTGTGGATGGAGGAGAGGGCAGCAGAGTTGCCCTCCTCACGGGGTCAGGAACTCTAGCAGTCGAATCCATGATATACAGCATCATCAATCCAGGAGATAAGGTGCTCTCACTCGAATTTGGAGAATTTGGAAGAAGAATGAGGGAATCCCTCGAGATCAGGGGAGCCGTAGTTCATACGATCAAGGCTGCCCCGGGGAAGACACCGACTCTAGATGAGATCGAGAGGACTGCTGAAGACTTCAAACCAAAATATATAGCGACGGTACATGTCGAGACGGGCACCGGGGCCATTGTGAAGAACCTGGAGGGGATATCAAAAATAGCCGAGAGCATAGGATCCCACGTCTTACTCGATGCAGTTTCATCTTTTGGGGGAGAAGAGCTAAGGATGGAGAAGTGGGGCATATATGCGGTTGCGAGCTGCTCACAGAAGGGTCTCGGAGCTCCTCCGGGGCTCTCATTCGTCATTCTTTCAAGAGATGCCGTGAAGAGAACCTGTGAGACAGAGAAGAAACCATCATATCTTGACCTGTGCAAGAGCATGAAGTTTCTAGAGAGGAGAGAGACTCCCTTCACGCCTGCGGTGAACCTGATGTATGGGTTAGCCGAAGCACTGAAACTCTTGAGAGAGGAGGGGAAAGAGAGGAGGTGGGAGAGGATAAGGAGGGCGAGTGATCTTCTCTATAGGAAAGCTGAGTCCCTCGGTTACACTCCGCTTCCCCCCGAGGAAAGCAGAGCTCACACAATCGTAGCCCTCTATCCACCAAGAGGTCTCGATGCCGCGAAGGTAATCGAAGAGTTGAGAAAGAGAGGAATATACGTAGCTGCAGGAATGGGAGAACTGAAGGGGAAGATCCTCAGGATTGGAATCATGGGATATGTGGAGGAGCACCACATCGAGAAGCTTGTCGGAGAGCTCGAATCTATAGGGAGAGGAGCCCCATGAACAGACCAGCTGAATGCATAGCCTGTCTCATAAACAGCAGGACAGGAGACCTCAGAGAGGTGGGATTAGGGGAGGAAGCATACTACCACACACTCCTATCACTCTCCAATTTGATATTGAAGTCCAGAACAAGAGCTTTCTCTGAATCATTCAGGGTGATAGCCGAAGCATCTGGGAAGAATGACCCATATTGGGAGAAGAAGCAGGTGCTGAATTCCTTGGCACAGAGAGTCTTGGAGCTCATTGAGGGAGAAGAAATGCGAGAGGAGGATCTGCTCAGGCTGGGAGCAGCAGCAAATTCTTTCGATACCAGCGTTCTCGGATACGAGTTCAATCCAGAATCATTTTCTCTGGAGAAGCTCCAGGAACCACTGGCAATAGATGAGACAGGGAAAATAGTTTGGGAGAAGATAGGGACAATAGCCTACGTTCTGGACAACTCAGGTGAAGCTGTTATCGATGCATTCATAATCACGAAGCTCTCTGAGCTCGGATATAGAGTCCTAGCTGTAGCGAGAGAGGATCCCTATGAAATAGATGTTACAGCAACCGAGCTCGAAAAGATTCTCGGGAAGGGAGCGGAAGTATTGAAGTCAAGGGGGAACCTCTCTCCACTCTATGCATTGGAGAGAGATACGTTGGTTGGGAAGAGGTTGAGGGAGGCCGATTTGATAATTGCGAAGGGGATTGCCAACTTAGAAGGCTACATTGACTCTGGAAGATGGTTGAAGGATAAAGCATTTTTCCTCCTGAGAGCTAAATGCCCCGTAATAGCGAGAGCCTTCGAAGTACAAAAGGGATCCCCCATTGCCATAATGGAAGAAACAGCCTGGAAGAACTCCCAGAGAATCAAGTGGAATGGAGTAACAGCATCAGTTTGAAACTATATTGAAAACAATAAATAATTCCATGCTGAATCAAGAAATGGAGCAGTTGTTTTGGAAGAAGGGGGATCGAGGATAACATTCAGAGTGTTCGAGGAGAGAACTGAAGAGTATGATAGTTGGTTCGATAAGCAGGAGGCGATTTACAGAAGTGAGTTGAGGCTCGCTAGCACGTTCCCCTGCGAGAAGCCCTGCTTGGAAATAGGTGTAGGAACCGGAAGATTCGCTCAACCCCTGGGCATAGAGTTCGGCATCGACCCCTCAGCCAACGCCCTTGCAATATCTCAGGGGGGAGGCATATAGGTTGTGAGGGGGGCAGCAGAGCACCTCCCCTTCAGAGAATCGAGCTTCAATACAGCATATCTGATCGTCACTATATGTTTCGTGGAAGACCCATTCCAAACCCTGAGGGAATCCTTCAGGGTTCTCAGAGGAGGGGGAAGGCTCATAACCTGCGTTGTTCCCCTCGACTCAGAGTGGGGATCCTTCTATGAAGAGAGGAAGAGGAGGGGGGAGAGCCTGTTCTATAGAAATGCTACCTTCTATACGAGGAAGCAACTGAAGGAAATGTTGGAAAAGGCGGGATTCAAGGTCCTTAGGGCAGCAAGCGTCCTCAGATATCCCCCAAGTTCAAAACCATTTTTGGAGGCTCCAAAAGAAGGAGAGGAAGGATCCTTCGTTTGTTATGAATTGAGTAAATCTTCTGGAGACTGAATGGAAATGATGAACGAGAGGATCTTCGTAATAAACTACAAATCGTATAGTACAAGCTATGGAGAGAAGGGAATCGAAATAGCTAAGATTGCTGAGAAAGTATCGAAGGATACGGGAGTCAGAATAATACTAGCTGTTCCTTTCACAGAAATAAGAGCCATTGCCAGCAGCGTTGAGATCGAGGTGATCGCGCAACACATCGATCCCGTGGCTGAAGGTGCTGCTACAGGACACGTCACAGCTGAAATGGTGAAGGCCGCGGGAGGTAAGGGATCGCTGATAAACCACAGCGAGAAGAGAATGCTGCTCTCAGATATAGAGGAAGCTATATCCAAGCTGAGGAACGTCAGCCTCTATTCTATAGCCTGCGCTTCCACTCCAAGGACTGCAGCTGCTGTCTCCTTGCTCCTTCCCGACATGGTAGCTGTTGAACCCCCAGAGCTCATAGGCACGGGGATAAGCGTCTCGAGGGCAAAACCAGAAGTGATAACAGCATCGCTTGAGCTCATAGAGAAAGTTGGAGGAAAGGGGATCCCGGTTCTGGTGGGAGCGGGAGTCAGCAATAAGGAAGACTCAATGAGGTCGGTTGAGCTGGGGGCCTCTGGGATCCTCGTAGCGAGCGCTATCATGAATGCCCACGATCCTGAGAAAAAAATAGCTGAGCTATCTTACGGGCTCCTGAAAAAAACTTAAGCTTTTTTCTCCTCCAGCTTCTTCAGGACCTGGGGCAAAGTCGTGTACTCCATTTCCTCAGGTCCCAGCCTGTGGGGCATGAAGGGACCATGCCTCCTCATATAATCTGCTATCTGCTGCGCCAGCCTCCTCGTCTCATCGAATGCTGGGTCATCGAAGAGATCTGTTGGACCTATCAGCTTCCCATCCTTTATATTGAACCCCAGAGCAATTATCCTTGGGGGACCGTCGAACCTCGTGCATCTAGCATCCCTCTGAGACACGGGCATCAGTGGACCGTTGTGGCTACCCCTCATCCACCCCGCAACTAGATGCGGGAATGAGAATGGCTCCAAGATCTCGCCCAGGGCGGGGAATCCGCTCTGAGCCCTGGCAACAGCTACGGGATCGTCTTTTCCCACGTACTTCCCAGCTATCAGGTTCAGCCTTTCACTACTGACGGCGGCAGCTATTTCTCCATCGCTCTTCCTGAATATCCTCTTTATAGTATACCTTCCAGTCGTCCCTATAAGCGCGAGTATGTCGTAGGAGTCCTCTGGAGCGTTGAGGAAGTACACCTTGTGCTCTATGAGGTCCCAAATTTCAAATTTGAAGCCGGAATGCAGCTTCGTGTCTATGACCAGTCCAGCGGTATTGAAGGGATCCGCGAAGATCCTGTAGAAGGGAAGGTTGAATGCCCCGGGCTCCGTCTTATCTGCCATGAACACTACCACAGGCTCGCTCGGCCTCTCCTCGAACTCCATCTCGGCAACTCCAGGGCCCATACCCCTCACGTTCCCCGAGAAAGAGTCCGAGAGGAGATCCTGCCCAGCTCCATATAGCCCCAGCTTCTGAGCCACCTTGGTTGCTTCCTTGAAGGCCTCCCAAGCGAGGCCGTGGACTTCGGGGCTGTCTACACCCTTGAAATGAGTCATTATGAGCTCCAGATCGTCCCCCACATTGGTGACATAGAAATCCTCGATTATCCCCCTGGATTTTGCCTCCCCCAAAACTCTGGTCGCAGTTGCGAGGAGATCTGGATGAACTACGTGGTGTCCCGCGAGCCCACCCACGTCAGCCTTTATGACGCTCAGGGTTACTTTCTTCTTTCCGGACAGAACACATCACCAAGTATAGATTGCAACGGTCAAATTTAAAATAAACGCTTTTACGCTTCCAAATGTCAAAGTGTACTGATGAGAAAAATGTTTTTATATTTCCACCATAGTTATGCAATTGAATAAATGGTGTTAGACATGAGCCTAATTAGACAGATCCTCAATATCAAGGAGCCGCTCGAGTACTATGCTTCAGCGATGAGAGTAGAACCTCCCGAGAACATCACTGAACCCTTCAAAGTCTATTTACTCCTCTATGACGGAAACATTGTAGTTCTCGAAGCCTTGAACATAGAGCTCAGGGGCGTGGCCGTGAGCGGAGGAGTGAGCAAGAGGAACCTATGTGTGAAGATAAATGGAGAGGGGTGCCTGAGCAGGCTGGATCTGACTTTCCCCGAGGGGGCCCTTGTGACCTATGATAATGGGGCATTGATAGTCGAGTGATTTCGACAAAAACATAAAAAAATCCATTTTTCTTCGCGCAAACATTTTTAAAAAAGATTAGAGAATAGTAATTATCGGCGATTGTCTTGAACCAAAAGTATTCCAGAAAAGACTGCTGGGAAGCCTGCCTATCATATTATAAGGAGATATTCTTAGCATCCGACGATGAAGCAGAGGAAATATGCGAAGAAACATACTATAAGGAAAACGAAGACGAAGCTTTAATTCTGAAGAAGAAAGCGATCAAAGAGCCGGCTTTAGCAATGCATTGAGTCTCCTTTCAACGATTCCATCATCGATGCCCTCAGTAGCCCACAACAGGAAGCTTCTGAGCATTAACTCGAGCGACTCTCTCCTGCTAAGACCTCTCGTTCTCATATAGAACAATACATCCTCAGGAATCGAGGAAACCGAGGTCTCATGGGAAGCGCTTATGAGATCGCTGCTTTCAACTTCCAGCGAGGGGATAGAATAGCTCTTCACTCCACGCCCTGACCTATATATTATGCTGCTGAGCGAGTTCTCGCTCCCTCTTGCTTCTTGATATACTTTCAGCTTCCCTCTGTGCACGAGAGTTCCCCCGAAGTTAAACCCTCTCCCGGAGATTTCAGCAACGCCTCCCGGGGATCTATTGAATATGTTTGTCACGTGATCGATCTTCTCGTTGTTTGAAGCGAAGAAGAAGGATGAAATGCTGCTCTTTCCCCTTTCCCCTTCCATGAAGACTTCATTGGATACCAAATTGGACCTTCCCCCAATTACTATGTTCCTCACCTCTACTCTTCCCCCGTTTTCTGATAAGATCCTGCTCCAAATCATGGGGAGACCACCCCCTTCGAAGGCGCTGATGTTCCACATCCTCAAAGTTGAGCCTTTTACATAAATCTCAGCTGTTACAAAGGGAGCTCCGCTGGAGCCCTTCGCGGTGGATAGAAAAACGAGATCTGTTTCTGAACCATCCTCGAGCTCTATCCTCAGGTGGTGGTGGGAGCTGCCTAGCTTCGGAGGAATGGATACTACTTCGATCTTCCTCTTTTCCCCTCTCGGAACATCGATGCGGATCGTCCCTTCTAAGGAGAGTATATGTCTTGCCAATATCTTCCCTTCATCCATACTGAAGAGTGAAGGTTCCAACTCGATGAGCTCTCCCTCGCCTCTGAAACCCCCCTCCGGAAAAAGCTCCACTTTTCTCGATCCCGGCATGACCCGTTCCTCTATCAAGAGCTCAGCTCTCCCGTTCGGAGGAACAAAAGCCTCATCATATAGCGGCCAGCTAGTATAGAACTTTATCGTGGGGCTGTCGTGGTATTTCTGGTATGGCATCTCCTCTATCTTCGCATATTCGTTTCTCTTCATCCAGTACCACCTATCTTGGAGAACTCCAGCTGGACAACTGAGTTGAGAACCGAGGCCATTTCAAATGGGATGTCCACTAGGACATCTTCGAGGAATCCCAGAACCATAAGGCTCTTGGCTTCTCCCTCTGTGAGCCCTCTAGATCTCATGTAGAAGAGATGTTCCTCGCTTATTGTTCCAGTCTTAGCCTCATGACTAACCGAGGCTGTCTCCTCCTCGATCTGATTGTGCGGATAAGTTAACGATTTGCTCTCCCTATCCAATATCAGACTATCACAGCTACTGCTCACAACGGTGTTCATGGACCCTTTGCTTATCCTCACCAGACCTCTATATATGTTGGTTCCCCCATTTGCACTTATACTCTTACTCACGATCTTTCCGGCAGCGTTTTTTCCTAAAGCGATGATCTTTGCTCCAGTGTCCTTGAGCTTCTTCCCATTGGAAATCGATACAGTATATATGGAAGTCCTCGAATTATCCCCCCTCAATATTGTGCTTGGGTAGACATAGGAGACCCTGCTCCCGACGCTCCCTTCCAGCCACTGGACGGTTGAATTGTCCTCAGCAATTGCTCGCTTGTTGTTGAAATTTATCACGTTCCCGCTCCAGTTCTGAAGAGTTACAAACTTAACTTTGCTCCCCCTATGCGCATATATCTCTACCATACCATCATGAAAGCTGTATCTCTTGTACATCGGTGCTGAGCAACCCTCTATGAATTGTATCTCGCTGTTTTCATCTGCTATCAGCAAAGTATGCTCGAACTGACCTTCTAGAGCGCTCGCCATAAAGAAGAATGCTTCTACAGGTTGTGGTATCCTCACACCCTTCGGAACATAGACGAAAACTCCCCCGCTCCACAATGCAGTATGTAGGGCTGCAAATTTATGCTCGGCATATGGAAAGATCTTATTGAAGTACTGCTTCACGATATCCGGATATCTCTGCACCGCTTCCTCCATGGGAAGCATTATCACTTTCTTCTCTTCCAGTAGCTTCTTTATTCCGAGATAGACAGTCTCGCTCTCAAATTGGAAGCTTATCCCGGCAAGAGCCCTCTTCTCTGCCTCTGGAAGCCTCAGACTCTCATATACTTTCCTTATATCTTCAGGTATATCTTCCCAGCTCCTCGCTAGCCCCGCATCTGGTCTGACGTAGTGAGCTATCTCATCTATATTGAGCTCTTCCACGCCCACGACCCAATTCGGAAAGCGAAGTCTCTCGTAAGCTTCAAGTGCCTTCAGCCTCAGCTTAAGCATCCATTCAGGCTCATTTTTAGCTCTGCTTATCTCCTCGACGAGGGACTTCTCTACCTTCCCCTTTATTATGAAATAACCGGAGGAGCTGAATCCCTCCGGAAGCTTTAGCTCTGGGCTCGGTAGGAACCTTCTGATAGCTTCCCTCTTCTCTTCAGTCATTATTCAACTCGACCCCCAAACGCTCAGCTAACTTCGAATATCCGCTTCTATCTATTTCTTCGGCGATCTCCATCCCTCCCTGCGCTACTATTCTCCCCCTCATCAGTACAGAGATCCTGTCAGGCTTTACAGTGGAAAATAGGCGGGTGTAATGGGTGATGAGCAAAACGCTCTTTCCTTCTCTCTTCATTCTCGAGATGATTTCTCCAACAACTCTCAGACCATCGATGTCTAAGCCGCTGTCGGGCTCATCCATTATCACGTATTTTGGATCAAGCATCATGGCTTGGGCGAGCTCAGACCTCTTCTTCTCCCCTCCACTGAAGCCAACGTTCACCTCTCTGTAGAGATATTCATCGCTTAGCCCCACAACAGAGAGCGAAGACCTCATCTTGGAGAATATGGAGGGATCAGTGACCTTCAGGAGGTCGCTCGAGAGACCTCTCCTCTTATTGAAGGAAGCTATCATCAGCGTGCTCAGTTTCACTCCCTTGATCTCTGGTGGAGATTGAAAGAGGAGCATCAACCCTCTGAGAACCCTTTCTTCAGGAGGAAGCTCAGTGACATCTTCACCATCAATCAGTATTCTCCCCTTCTTCAGGGAAACAGAAGGACTACCAGCTATAACATTAGCAAGCGTAGTCTTCCCAGAGCCATTCGGTCCCATGACAGCTAGGACTTCCCCTTCCCTCAGCTCTAAAGTTACCCCCTTCAATATGACCTTTCCGCCAGCTTCGGCCTCTACACCCTCTGCAACAAGCGGCAACTCACAACACCCAATTTACAGAAGTAAATACAAGTAAAATAACTATCCCGTATATATTACAGCTTAAGTCTTCACAATCGCAAGCTGTTTCAAAAAAACTTGAATGAACAAATGAGAGTTCCGAGGGACTCGATGGGGGCTCTAGTTTTAGGAATCCACGGGGCTGAGCATTTCTATTGAAGATCACCATAGCTCAGAACCTGGTTTGTGAAATCCTATATCAATCTATGAGGAGTTGACTAATCATCGTGCTTCTTGGGATATCTCAGTGTAAGTTACTAATTGCAGAATATTCAGGGAAATTGCAATCGATGCTCTCCAATTAGATTTGAGTTAATACGATACTTACATCCTCGCCGCCTCTCTTCGAGAAGTCGACCAGCTCTGTATCAATGGTTAGGAACTTTAACTTTTCGGAGTTTTAGGAGGCGAAAGCCCCTTCCTTGAAAGAGGGGATATATAGCCCTTATAGAAAGATAATTTATTCTATAAGACTTCTGATGCGGGTGAAGAGGGATCTAGGGCGCTCTGAGAAGCAGGAAATCCTCATCGCGACGTGGAGATGCCCTGCCCATGAGAGGGAGGTAGTTCACTACTCTCTTTCGCAGGTAGCTCAGAAAATGTAGACAATGCTGGAGGAAGTGAAGACCAAGGCATCTCTAGAAGCCTTTCCCACGTTGTAAGTACTGTTCTTTGAGGCGAGAGGCAAGTTTTTTCCTTTCCTCAATAATCCTTTCTCTAATAGCCCTATAAACACCCTCTTTACCGAGCTCTTGGAAACAATCTAGACAGACAGCCCTCACTTTATCCACCCTCACCAAACAATCGGGGCATATAAGCCTCCCGCAGATCTGGCACCTCTCTACTGAGTGCTTCTTCCCGCACCTCTCGCAAATCGTTTCCGAACATACGAGGCAGATTCCTTTCTCCTCGTTGAAGCACTCTCTGCAGACTCTCCTCCCGCACTTGGGGCAGGAGAGCTCAGCTTTTCTCCTGCCACAGATCTCGCACAAATCTCCTGATTGCATGAAGTCACACTTTGAACTCCGATAGAGCCTGAGGATATTCCTTCATTATCCTTATGCTCCCGCTAGCTCCCAGTATATCTGCTCCAGCAGCAAACATAAGGAGAGCTTGTAGACCAGTCCTTATTCCTCCCGAGGCCTTTATTCCCTGCTTTTCCCCAACAGCCTTCCTTATTATTAGAATGTCCTCTATGCTCGCCCCCCTTGAGCCGAAGCCTGTTGAAGTCTTAACGAAATCTCCTCCAGCCTCTGCAACCATCTTCGAAATCGAAGCGATGAGCTCAGCATTCAGCGATCCCGTTTCCAATATGAACTTTATCCCAGCCCCCATGCTATGGGCAAACGAAGTTAGTTCCACAATTTCCCTATTGATATATTCGAGTCTACCCGAAAGAGCAGCCATTATATTTATGACAACATCAACTTCAGAGGCACCATCCCCAACAGCCCTTTCCACCTGGACTTTCTTGAGGTCGATGGGGTCGTGTCCCAGAGGAAAGCTTATGACCGTCGCTATTTTCGCTCTCGAAATTCCGGCAGCCTCCTTCACTGCCCAAGGAGGTATCACGAGGGCCCTGAATCCATACTTTTCAGTTTCCTCTATAGCCCTGTTTATTGCCTGAAAGCCCTCTTCGGGCTTAAGAACGGTATGATCTATCCTCTTAACCAACTCTTCTTGAGTTTTGGGAATCCTCCTATCACTCAGGAGCATTTGATTCACCCCCACTCTCTTTCTTTCGGAGCTCGTGTCTCGTCAGGTGTCTTATCAGGTCCTCTTCAGAGAAGAAAATCGGAGCCCCCTCCTTCTCTCCACAGATTGGACAGAGGAGCCCGCCATCTTTCGTCACCTTAGTCCTGAAGAGAGACCCAAACTTATCTATGATCACTTCATCGCTCCCATTCAAATGAATGCACCTCCATATAACTTGAACATACAAATATAAACGAATTTCTTCGATTTTCAGAGGAGATGCCCCTTCCTCAGCTCTACCAATCCCTCGACGAGCTTTTCCAATGAACTGGAGAAATCCTCGCTCTTCTGTCCTATCCCTATCCTCAGAAATCCAGGGCTCTCGAAGCACTCTCCTGGATTGACCAATATCCCCCTTCTAGAGAATAGCTCCAAGCTCAAGCCTAAAGTATCTTTGAACCAAGGCACCTTCGTCCATATGAATGCTCCTGCCTCTGGAATAACCGCATCGAGCAGATCTCTGCTCACTTTCGAGGTAAATAGCTCCAAATTTCTCCGAACGATCCTCCTAGCCCTTTCCCTCAGCTTTTTCACAGAATCTAAACTAAGAACCGAGGAAGCGATCTTATCACTGAGCATGGAGGGAGCAATGCTTGTGTAGTCCTTGAAAGACCAAGCTCTCTCGATCACTTCTCTTCTTCCAGCTATCCAGCCAATCCTCAAACCAGGGAGACCATATACCTTCGATAGACCCGAGATGGAAATCGCTACATCCTTTCCTATGATTTCCAATGCGCTCGGCTTCTCTCCATTTAACTCTGAGCCCCAATATACTTCATCGAATACCAGGATGGTTCCAGCTTTCCTGGCAACATCCCCGAGCTCTTCCAGCTCAGCATTCCCAAGTACCTGTCCAGTTGGATTGTTGGGGTTGCATATGAAGACCACCCTCGGTTTATTCTCCTGGATGAGTCTAATGGCTTCGTCTATTGGAAACTTCCAAGCTGGGGAGCTTCGCTTCAGCTCCAAAACTCTTGCCCCAAGAAAAGGGAGGAGCCCTGGAACTTGCATGTAGTTCGGCACATCGACTAGAGCCAGATCCCCTTCTTTCAGAACGCTCATAGCAGTCACGAGATTTGCTTCAGCGGAGCCAGCTGTTACAAGCACCTCATCTTTCCCAATTTCCCCATTATAGAGTACGGAGATCCTCTCTCTGAGCTCTGGAGAGCCCCTAGTCCAACCATATCCAAGTTCCAAATGTTTCAGCTCATCTAATCTCAAGCCAAAATCCTCTAGTTCGCTGAGCTTCAATGGAAACACTCCACTCTCGCTCAAATTTATTGCAGCATAGTTCTCGTGGAGGCTCTGCCACCTCTCCAAGCAAAAGGCTCCGAGATCCTCTCTCAAATTTCCAGAGATCCTCTCCTCAACTTCTTTTCTCTTTGCAGACAAGCTTCTCCCCAGCTTCGTTCTCCATGAACACTGAAAATAAACATTTTGTCCCGCTCAGATCCCGATTGGTTGTCCCTGTTATGTACAAAGGTTGTCCATATATTGGATATAACTTTAAAAAAGATGAAATAGGGGAGAGAAATGGAGGACTCGGCAATTGTAGCTCACCACTTCTGGAGCGAACCAGGTGGAGCCGAGCTCACAATGGCCTCCGCAGCACAAGCCCTCAGAGAGCTCGGCATTCACACCTCCATCCTCTCCCCCACCGAGCTCGACAAGGAGAAGTACAGAAAATTTTATGGGATAAGCTTGGACGGGATTCCAATTATAGGACCCAGGCTAAAAATGAAGAGATTCGCTCTCTTCTCTAGACTTCTCCTTCTCCCCATGACATCGAGACATTCTGGAGAGGAGGATTTGGTGCTCATAGACTCACCATTCTACAAGAGAAGGCAAAACAACATCATAGAATACATACACTTTCCTTTCGAGCTCTATTTCCACAGAAATGGAAGCTTGGAGGATCTCTGGAAGGATGACCCATACATCGCAGAAAAATACTCCAAGGTTCCTCTGAACATATACTGGAAAATGTTCACTAAACTATCTTCGAAATTTTCTAGGAAGAATCCCTTCGAATCGGCTTCTGCTGTGCTCGTGAACTCTGCGTGGACCGGGAACATCGTGAGGGAATTATATGGAGAGAAGCCAAAGATATTGAATCCTCCCCTTCCTCCATCTACCGAGATTCTCGAAAAGCCGAGACCTTTCGAGGAGAGGGATGTCGCAATAGTCATGCTGGGGAGATTCAGCGAAGAGAAGAGATACCACTGGGTCATCGAGAAGATCATCCCAAAGGTTCTGAAGGAGAACCCAGAAGTTAAGCTCCATATTATAGGCTCAGCATCATCACCTCACTCCAAAAGATATTTGGAGGCGCTGTTTAAAATCGCTGGAAAAAAATCTCTGAAAGCATCTCTGCACCCAGACTGCTCGGGGAACATCTGTTTTCTGCCCAATGCATCCAGCGAGCTCAAGAGAGAAATCATGGACAGGACTAGAGTCTTCCTCCATTCCACAGTGAATGAGCACTGGGGTATAGCTGTAGCTGAGGCTATGGCCAGGGGATTGCCTGTTGTGATGCACAGGTCAGGGGGAGCCTGGAGCGATCTCGCTGAATATGGAAAGAGAGCAGTTGGATACCTCAACGAAGAGGAAGCAGTAGAAGAATTGCTAGATTTGGTTTCCAATGGAGAGAAATGGCGCAGATACTCCGGAGCATCTTTGGAGAGAGCTACGGCGCTTTCATATAATAAATTCAAGGGCAGATTGGCACAGGTAATTCAAGAAATCTCTAACTGATATATATGAAAAATACTGTTATAAAGCCACTATATCCTTTTAAACCCTATCATTACATTATTTTTTTTCAACAGGAAAAGGTGAATGTAAAATGAAGAACACACCACTATTCTTGCTAGTCGCAGCATCCCTAGTAGCGGCGGCAGTATTCGCCAGCGTCTTCGTCTACTATCCAGTCTCAGTTGCTGCTACCCCAACAGCTCCACCTGTCATATTTGCTGAGGGCAGCAACGCCGGAGGAAAAGACCTCTATGGAACCAATACAATAGGAGTGACGGTATCTCAAGCAAATACCTCCCTCTCGATAACAGTACATCCAACTTACCAGACAACGTATTACAAGAACATAACGCTCATCAAGAATTTGGACAGCAATGCCTATTATATAGCCTTCAGAGTTAATACAGCAGCTACAGATACAAACTTGCAGAGCGCACAGCTCATAATTAAGGATTCCAGTGATAATATTGTAACAACGATCAATCTCATGACCACTTCAACAAGCAGTTGGATTCAGATACCAGCAAACTCC